>JBBRJE010000176.1:0-6619 GCA_038219845.1 Bacteroidia bacterium | reverse complement strand
GCAAACCGCTTCTGGTAGTTGCTCCGATAAGCGTGAAAGGATTTAAGGTGATCTGAATGGAGCGGGCATTCGGACCTGACTCGATCATGATATCGATCTTATAATCCTCAACAGCGCTATAGAGATACTCTTCAACAACGGGGCTTAAACGATGGATCTCATCAATAAACAATACATCACCGGTCTCCAGATTCGTGAGCAATCCGGCGAGATCTCCCGGTTTTTCCAAAACAGGGCCGGAAGTTGTTTTCATTGCGGCCCCTAATTCATTTGCAATAATGGTTGCGAGGGTGGTTTTACCCAAGCCCGGTGGGCCGTGAAGCAATACATGATCGAGGGCTTCACCGCGCTGCTTCGCTGCCGCTACAAAGATCTTGAGATTTTCTATTATTTTTTCCTGCCCGGTGAAATCATTAAACTGTTGGGGCCGAAGCACCTTTTCCTGCTCCTTCTCTGTATCAGTTACGCTATCTTCTTCTGTATTTAATTCTGGATTTCGCATGAAAGGCACAAATATAAGTATTCGCGTGGTTATTCAATCCTGGCAGTTGAATAGCATGAATTGATAATTGATAATTGATAATGTTGAATCAATGTCGTTATGATAACCGTATTAATGCAGGAAACGCAAAGAATGCATAAGAATACACACGAAGAATACTAAAGAAAATGCAATACTGTAATTCTTTGTGGTTCCTGTATTTCACTCGGTTTCCTTAACTAAGCGAATTAATAAAAGCCAAATTAATAAGCCAATGCTGGATTTGTAAAATACGCCGGGAGGTAAATCCCGCTTATATTTATTAATATCCGAATAATTTTTCCAGGCTCACTTCTTCGAACTGCCCAAGCTTTTCGAGGTCCTCCTTACTGATCTTGTCCCTATTGGCAACAATACAATAATTGTATTTATTGCTTTTCATATATAAGTTATAAAATGTCATCAGGTCACCCATATTCATTGCGGGAATTTTTGAATATAAATCTTTGTTTATATCATAGCTAAGTCCCAATTTCTGGTTTGAATCATAACGAAAGAATATCGCGGTTTTAGTTGTTCGTTGTGTTTCTATATTTTTAAGAATAGAAGCTTTTGAAGACTGTAAGAGTTTATCCGTTCCTGGCATATCATATAATAATTCGTTCATTGCTTTAATACTTTCACCTGATTTATCCGCCTGACATCCAATATAAGCGGTAACGGTATAGGGATCCTGTTTTTTTACGGGTGTGCCATACCATGCATTGGTACTATAGGCCAGGGCTTTGCTTTCCCTTATCGTTTGAAAAACAACAGATCCCATACTACCTCCGAAATATTCATTGAACAAGGCAATAGAGGCTGCTTTGTTGGAATTATATTTAGCAGAATCAATATGTTGCCATACAATCTCTGATTGAACCATATCGAAATGTGCAAAATATACTCGGCTGGCTGAAGTTACAATCCTTTCATATTTTTTAGGTTCGCTATAGGTAAGGAATGACGCAGGCATTAAATGGTAATTCAAAATTTTAGTTTGGGCAAGCGCCATAGATAAGGGGCCATAATAATATGCTTTATGCCTGAAATTTTTTAATGTCTTCACCATCTCACATAATTCAGCCGCAGTCATATTCTTCAGCTCCTCCTTGCTTAATACATCATTAAATGGATTCTGGGGACCATAGCCTGAATACATTGAAAGCGCTTTTCGAATGATACCTTTATTAAGCTTATTATCACTCCGCACTTTAGATTCTGCTTCCACCATTTTTTTCACCACTTCATCATCGGGTTTGATATTATTAAGAAAATGTTCGAACAGTAGAAGGGCCTGGTCGAAATTTTCTTGTAAACCGCTCAGATAAATATAGCTTTGATCGGTTCCGGCACTAATGCCATAGCTGCAAGCGAGCTTAAAGAATTCTTTGTTTATCTCCTCTGCTGAATATTTGTTAGTCCCTGCATAATTAAGGTAGTCAAAAGCAAATGGAAGCTTCTTATTATTATAACTGCCAAAATCAAATACATAATATAGTGTGAAAAGGCCATTCTCCTTATTCTGAATATAATGAAAAGGAACTTCTTTTTTTATCTGTCCGATTTGCATGTCTGTAGTAAAATCCACAAACCGCGGGGCTATGGGTTTTGAGGATAAGCTCATAAAATATTTCACGAATGCCGATGAACTATCCCTATTGGTTTCAATTGGAGTAATAGAAGGTTTGCTCACTTTAACCCTTTCCACAGCCTCCTTGTTTTTCTTATGAATTGAAACATAATATTTCATATTTAGTTCCGCAAATTCAGAGAGCTGCTGTTTGGTTAACTTTGTTATTTCATCTAAATCGGCACAAACTTCTTTCCATGATCTGCCAAGAATAAAATTCCCAAGCATTTCAGAAGCCCGGCCGTCATTACTTTCATTGTTTTCAATTCGTTCCAGCTTATAATTATTAATAATCGCTTTAAGCATTTCATCATCATATCGCCCCTTTTTAATCAAATCAACCTGGTCAAGAATCAACCTTCGTACCTCGTCAAGGTCCTGTCCTTCTTTCGCATAACCGGAAATATATAAAACGCTGTAATCTTTTAATCCATCTAATCCTGCCTGGGTTTGAAGCACCAACTGCTTCTGATTAAGGTTTAAGGTAAGAAGCCTGTTAAGCACCGAAACAAGTAATTTCATTTTGCGGGTATCGCTGGTGGCGGCGCTGGGCATCCGGTAAAACACACCGGTAAATTCTTCCATCGGACCATAAATAGTTTTTTCAATATTTGAAATAAAGGGTGACTCAGCGATATAATTATATGGAGGAACGGGCTTTGGTTTCAAGTATCCCATATGTGTATCAATTAATTTTATTGCTTCATCCGGATTAAAATCACCAGCCAAAACAACCACCATATTATTAGGGACATAATAAGTTTCATAATATTTTTTAATGGCAAGCAAAGATGGATTTTTCAAATGCTCAATGGTTCCAATGGTTGTTTGTGTTCCATAAGTATGATATTTAAAAAGCTCGGCATAGGCTAGTTCATACCACTGCCAGTAATCATTATCAATGCCACGGTTTTTTTCTTCATATACCGCTTCCAGTTCGGTATGAAAAATCCGGAATACAGGGTTTCTGAATCTTTCACCTTCCACCACAAGCCACTTATTTAATTGGTTGGATGGAATATCATTTACATAGGCTGTTACTTCATTGCTTGTATAGGCATTGGTTCCTGTGGCGCCAATACTGCTCAGCATCTTATCATATTCATTGGCAATACTAAATTTTGATGCTTCTCCGCTCACACTGTCAATCCGATGGTAAATATTTCTGCGTTTAACGGAATCTGTGGTATGATTATATTCTTCATACAAGGCGTCAATTTGATCCAAAAGCGACTTCTCCTTATCCCAGTTCAAGCTCCCGTATTTGTCAGTTCCTTTGAATAGCATATGCTCCAGATAATGGGCAAGACCAGTATGGTCGGAAGGATCATTTTTGCTTCCAGCTTTGGTTGCGATATAAGTTTGAATTCTTGGTTTTTCCTTATTCACTGAAAGCATCACGGTTAATCCGTTCTTAAGAATATAAGTACGTGTTTTTGTAAGATCACCGGTTACCGTTGTATAGGGGTAATTACCCGATGTTTTTATTTCAGTATATAATGTTTGCGCCTGAAGCGAAATACTAAAAAATAGAATGATGAATGATTTTGATAATTGCTTCATATTAAGTGGAATTATTTTTATACAAGAGTAAGGTAAATACTTAAGATTTAGAAATTTATACCCACTCTTATTTCAAAATGAGGCTAAATCTATTTTATAACATTAATGCTGTTTGGCATTAGGTGCTGGATGATTTAATGACCATTACAAATGCGGCATTAATAAAATGAAAAATAAAGACATAAAAAAAGTCTTCCTTTTAAATGGAAGACTTTCAGATTATAGGTTTATTTAAAGCTTAAGGCATCCGCCGAACTGGATCAATGATTTCCCGATCCCAATTTCTGTATATATTCCAAAATTATCTGTGATTAAATAACGCAAACCAAGCGTTGTCTCAAATCCAACTGGGAGAATAACTTTTTGTGAGAATGTATAATTAGGATCATTGGGTGTAGTTTTATAGGTTGTTTTACCATTCCTGTAACCCGCACCAACACCATAATAGGCATCGATCTTATCTTCTGTATAAAAGTGATAATTAAACCGGAACAGGACACTATAATTTTTGGTAGCCAGGGTATACTTGGTGGTGTAATGAACAGGATTAAAATTTGCATCCAGGCTGTCACGCGATACAGTATAGCTGGCACCGAAGCTTACAAAATTAATAGACGCGCCAACGCCAATATTATCGCTTATCATGTATTCATATTTTAAATGAAGCGGACCAATACCGCTTACTTTATAGTCGGTATTGCTGCTTAGCGCTTTGTAGAGACTTTTTCCCAGGTTAGGAAAACCATATCCAATAGAAATTATTGAGTTACCCGTTTCCACTGACTGCGCCTTGGCTGAGAATGAGAAAAATGTGGCAAAAATAAATATGGCCAAAAACGATTTTGTAAGATGTTTCATAAAAGTTGAAGAATTAGATTGTTTGATTATATTGCAATAATAGTATTTATTTTTTAATAGCGCTATTTATTTAATCACGTATTATTTTCCTGCTATTCCTTGATCTACGTTCGAATTTTCAAGTGATTTTTTGTAAAATACGGTGCTGGAAAAAACTATGGAAATGTAAATTTGCCAGGTGATGAAAAATCTACCTGTTCTAATTTAATTTTCCCATCTTCATTTTTTGAAACTAATTTGTGAAAGTGAAGAAAATTTTCCTTTGTATTCATCAGTGATCGGGGAAGATTAAACCAAATATTGATTTTATAACTATGTGTTTAAAGATAAAAATATATAGAAAAAAATTGATGCTTTACACCATGAATTAAAATAAACCGCCATATAAATTTTAGTCTTGATTCAATATAGGTGCAGTTTATTAAAAAATAATGTAAATTTGAAGCGCATTAAACCTGGCAAAATCAGGTGCATAATCTTTATTCCTTAAAATTTTAAAAAATCTAAAATATGACTAAATTTATTCTATCCTTCGGACTCCTTTCAATCCTTGGATTGGGAGCATGCAATAATACCCCGGCTCCGGCGCCGTCAACTACGCCTGCGCCTGTTGAACAAACGCCACCTGCAACGCCCCCAGCAGCCCCTACACCGAGAACTGACGCTGAGAAAGAAAAGGATGGCACGAATATCAAGGTGGATAAAAACGGCGTTCAGATCAGAACCAAAGATGGCGGAACAGTGAATGATGTTAAAATCAAGAAGGACAGCAGTAGTGTTGAGATTAAAAGGCCCCGGTAAGAAACCTCAATGACTTTTGATTTTAAAATAAGTTATTGGCAATTATGCCTGTAAACCGTTAATTACAAAGTAATTCCGGGAGGCGATTGATAAGACACTTATTTTCCTGTTTCTTTAAGGTCTCCGAACTTTAATTCTTCCATTTTTACAATCCCTTGTTCCATTAGCATGTCAAGATCCAGTGTGGGATGAATGGAGGTATTCGTTTGTGACCTGAACCAAATTGCGTGTGCAAGGCCATACCGTGTTGGGATTTCTATGATATTAGGAAAAGCAGCCGGTGCATATGAATTTTTATTATCGTCAATAAACTTTGGACGGAATCCGTTAATAAAGTATTGAGATCCAATATACCCTATACCTTCTTGGTTAATTTCAAAATAACCGGCATCTTCTTTCTTTAACAATAAAAACACATCTTTTTCCGGTGGGCGGTTGCTGATATTAATCTTTTGCTCAGGCTTATAAAAAATGTAGAAGCATACCATGGCCAGGCTGGTATAGATAAAGACAATTGAAATGGCATAACTTATTTTCCTTTCATTGAACATATACATCATAAAGCCAAAAAGCAAGGCAATGATAAAAATGAAGAAGACACCCATCAAGGTGTATTGAAATTGGAAATATGCTGTATTTATTTTCGCAAATTTAAGAATCAGGATCGTTAGCAGGAAGCCTATGACAGGCATTGCATAGGCCGTACTGCTATGATTACCGTGCCTCAGGCGCTTAATAATTGACCCAATCGTCAAACCTGTGATGGAGGCCGCGACGAGCCAAAACATCTTACTATTCAATAATTCTTCCAACATATAAAAACAATTATTATTTTTGGCTGCAAATTAAGAGAAAGTTTTATCATGAATATAGGCGATAAAATGCCCAAATTTAATCTACGTGGCGTAGATGAATTTATGTATAATAATTTTGACTTTGCAGATAAATATTCGCTTGCGATCATATTTACTTCCAATCATTGTCACTATTCAAGGTCCTATTGGAACAGGATTAATAAATTAAAGGCAAGGTATGAGGAGGATAATTTAGCCATGCTTTGTGTGAACAGCAATGATGCATCTCAATATCCTGAGGATAGTTTTGAAGATATGAAGGAGATCGCAAAGCAGTCCGGAATTTATCCGGATTATTATCTCGATGAGACGCAGGAAGTAGCTAAAGTTTTTGGAGCGGAACGAACCCCTGAAGTATTTTTGTTCAATAGCAAGCGTGAACTGGTATAT
>JBBRJE010000175.1:0-6659 GCA_038219845.1 Bacteroidia bacterium | reverse complement strand
CAATACGGGCGTGTCCTTAATTTTAAAATCACCAATACAATATTATTTTACAGCAGCATTTTAAGCTTATTCATTTTAATCGCTGGTATGATATATTTAAAAAATAATTTGCTTAATAAGCTCCTGCTTATTTATTTCATGTTTTATATTTTCAATGCATTCATTTGTTCCAGCTTTTCAAATACCACCGAGCGTTATACCTCCCGTATCTCATGGATCCTGCCCTTGCTGGCATTCATTGCCATACTCTTATTTATCCAAAAATACAGAGATAGCAAAAGTATACAGGTACACATTGAGGCCACTCCCATAGATTAATCCATAAGCGTATTATAAACCTGATATTCGGAAAGGATTATTTGAAGTTTTTGAAAAAGTTTAATGTAACGTATGACGAGTGGTCCTTGTCCTCGGGCCGAAGTCCATGGTTACAAAATGAACCAAGCCTACGGCTCTTTGATTGTGTATATTCTGTCTATTTCATAAACTATACTAAATCGGAAGATAATCAAGACGCTTTTGTTTTAAGCGGACATATAAAATGCCGAATAATCTCCGATTTCCAGGGTATGGTTTCCTTCTGTGCTGTTTTTTTTGATATATTAAAATTTTATAATATATTAGCCGCCTTTAGAATATGGACCCTTACCATTTCAATTTATAAATTTATTAAAGTGCGGCGTCAGCACTATAATCACCGACATGCTATAATGAAAAGAAATCTTACATGTCTTCCCGTTTTACTGTTACTTTTAATTTCAATTAGTCCTTTTTATTCTTATGCCGGTTCCAATGATGACCTGATCAAAGCCATACGGGCGCATGATGCTGATGGTGTTAAGGTAGCTATTAATGCTGGCGCAGATGTGAATAAGCAGGATGAGAATGGCAACTTACCCCTTGCAGGTGCCGCCTGGTGGCCCGATATCACCAAAATATTGCTGGATGCAAAAGCTAAGGTTAATTTAAAAAGCAAATCGGGAATGACGCCCATAATGAATGCAGCCTTATTAGGTGAAACGGAGATTGTTAAGATGTATATTGATGCTAAAGCTGATTTGAAGGAAACCAATCCCGCCGGGCAGCAGGTGCTGTACCAGGCGGCATTTAATAGTAGCCAGGCCAGTACCTTGAAAGTATTAATAGAAGGTGGCGCTGATGTGAATGCAAAAGATAATATGGGACAAACTCCAATCTTCGGCCTGGCAGCCTACGGTAAAAGCCCGGGCGAACGTGTTGCTACCATTAAAGGCCAGGTGCCTTTTCTGGAGAAGGCAGGCCTTACTTTACCAGATAGATTCAAGAACCCCAAAGAAAGCGATTATTCATCTGTAGGTGAAATGATGAAGGTGCTTATAAATGCCGGCGCTGACGTGAATGCCGAGGCGAAGGCGGGTTTTTCACCATTGATATGGGCTGCAAGGAATAACCGTACCGATGCAGTGAAGGAACTCATCGAAGGCAAAGCCAACGTTAACAAGCAGGATATTAGTAAACATAGCCCGTTGGCTTATGCTGCTGATGCAGGAAATACTGAGGTGGTGAAAATGCTTGCCGCAGCCGGTGCCGATATTAATGCAGAAACATGGGAGCTGGATCCAAAAGGCAGCATGACCAAAGGTTTCACCGCCTTAACACGGGCCGCGATGAACAATCAAACAGAAGTAGTGCGTCTCTTGATTAGCCTGGGAGCAAAGGTGGACGAGCCGGTTAAAGGTTGGGGAACTACCAGGCCAGCATGGGGCACTCCTTGCAGGTATGAGATGTCGGGCAAGACTGCTCTTTTTTATGCCACTGAAAATGATAATTTCGAGATGGTGAAAATGCTCGTGGAAGCAAAGGCTGATGTGAATAAATTGATGAAATATAAATTTGATTCTAACTGCAATATTAAAGTTGATTTCGCATCCCCTCATGGCATCGCCAAGTCAATGAAATATGATGATATAAAAGATTATTTGTGGCAGAAGATGAAAGGAAAATAAGCCAAATAAAATCGACATTTTCCTCCAGACTACTGTTGTAATAATTTTTCAATCAATGCGCCTGTATCGGATCCCGGTGCAGGCGCATTTTCGTTCACAATCAATCCATTTTTGTCGATAAGAAAATAATGCGGAACAGCAGTAATTTCATAGTTCTCTGCGAGCTCGGAACCAAATTCTTTAGGTACGGGGAGGTGAATTCCAGTGAACGACCGTGACTGAATAAAACGCGCCAGGGATTCATTGGAATTATCCATTGCAAGGTATAAAAATACAATATTTTTATCCTTGAAGCGCTCCTGGAGCTTCAATGCTTCCGGTATGTCGGCAACGCAACGATTGGAGTTAGGCGACCAGAATTCAAGGTAGATCACCTTACCCTTGAAGCCCGACAAGCTTACAAGTTTGCCATTTACATCTCTCAATGTAAAATCAGGAGCGGGACGATTAGGGAATTTTATTCTGGAAAATCTTGAACGTAGACGGTCATAATAGTTTTGGTTATTAAAGGCTGATTTATACAAATTATAAATACTGTCGGTTGCCAGATAGTATTTTTCGAAATCATAATTGGCCTTGTCTTTCAGACTTTCCAGTAAGCCTATCTGTTCATAGAGGATCTGGTATAATGCAAGGTCATAAACTTTGCCAGTGAAATATATTTTTGCAATTGAATCCCTGACGTGAATTTCATTCCGATAGCTGTAAATACTATTCGTATTTGCCTCTGAAACGAATAAGCTGTAAGGAAGCTCCCGCAGGAAACGGATATATTTTAAATTACTCAGTGCGTCTTTATTGTTAACCGGAAACGCATCTAAAAATTTAAGGTAACCGGTATCATTTAATATATATTTCGCAGATTCTTTTCTCCAGGAATATTGCAGCATTGCCGTGGCATAATCATAATTGATCTCATCAGTCATATACCTGATAAAATTTTTTGGAGCAATCCGATCCGTGAAATAAAGATTTAAAAAATTAAGTTGCGCTGCTCTTCTTTGCTTCCAGTAAGCGGCAAATTCTTTGGATTCAAGTCGTGCATAACTTGTATTGAATTCCTTATTGATGTTCTTCTCCTCGTGAAATTTACTTTCCCATTCAAACATGAAAGATATACAGTCATCGCAATTGCCGCTAACATTGGTGATGTTTTTATAAAAATCTAACCATAGGCTATCGCCCGGGGCGGCATATTTATTAAGCGAAAGCATATTCTCTCCATCCTTTAAAGAGAAATTAATAGGGTAATCTGTTTCAATTATAAAATGAAAATTATTTTTAATATCCGTATTTAAATCCAGGCTCGTGGTCCGCAGCTCTATCATATTTATAAACGAGGCATAATACTCGATGGTAACTATTTTCGAATGTGGATTATCCACATGTCCTCCTATAAATATATGCCGGGCGAAAATAATTTGCTTAAAAAGTAAAAAGATAAGAAGAAGAATGAGTTTTTTCAATTTGGCTTGGTTTCAAAATTTCGGGACGGTTAGAAATACAAATGAACTATTCTTCAAAAATAAATTTAAAACCCGAACACAAAAATAATTAATACTGAGTCATATTTTTCTTAGTAAGTCTGAAGAAATATAATTCTCCCTATTCACCCTGCATTTGTCGAAATAAAAATAGTAATTTGCAGCATAATATTATGATGGTCAGAAAAATTCTTTTTGCATTTTTATGTCTTGTAATGTCTGCTTCAGGCATCGCCCAGCTTGCTTACAATACTAATTTACTCGGGCGATGGAGCAACGACAGCCTTCCCGCCATAAGCAGCCTTGGCGGGATGCGCTTCAATGAACTCTGGGGATATGTAGACAGTGCCAAAGGCAAAGAATACATCATCATGGGAGGCCTCGATTCTACTTACTTTTTCGATGTAACCAACCCGGCGAAGATCAAATTATGCGATGTGGAAGCCGGAAGAGCCAAAAGCTGTGTAAACAGGGACTTTCAAACCTATAAGCATTATGCCTATGGGGTGAATGACGGAGGGGCGGGCTCGTTGCAGGTGTTCGATTTGCAATACCTCCCCGACTCAGTGCATAAAGTTTACGACAAAGATTCCCTTGGAAAAACCACCCATACGATATGCGTATATAAAGATATGCTTTTTATGTGCAGCAATACCGATGCAACAACCAAGCATTCCATGCGTATTGCGAGCCTCGCCTCCCCCGAGAATCCTCTAAACCTAAGTACTTTCGATGCTCCGGTTGTGGGTGGCAGCCCCCTTTTCAGCAATATCCATGATATGATCATCGTGGATGATACAGCCTATTTAAGCTGTGGGAATGATGGTCTTTTTATTTTTGATTTCACCAATCCCCTGGCGCCTAAATATGTGTACTCGGTAACCACCTACCAGGAGAAAGGTTATAATCATAATTCATGGCTGTCGGCAGATAAGAAGCATATTATTTTTACCGATGAAAACCTGGGCCTCGGAATCAAATTGTTTGAGATTGAATCTCCTGTATCCTACAAGCACCGCAGTACTTTCCGGTCGCATAACGGAGCAATGGCGCATAACCCCTTCATTGTAGGGAATAACAAAGCCTTTATCTCCTACTACCAGGACGGGGTTTACCTGTTTAATATCAGCGATCCTTATGATCCGAAAGTGCTGGCCTACTACGATACCTACCCGGAGAATACAACCTATACCGGCTTTGCAGGATGTTGGGGAGTATATCCATTTTTTCCCAGCGGTAATATCTTTGCAGCGGATATGAGTCATGGCCTTTTTGCCTTACGTATGGGTGTTACAGGGATTGATCCTCTTGTCCTCCACAAAGAGAAGCTCGTGTTATTTCCGAATCCTGCGATAGATAAAACAAGCATTCAGCTATTCTCTCCTGCTGATGAAAAAGCCCGGATGGAAATCACCAATTCAAAAGGAAGTAAATTGACTTCCGTGGAAATAGAATTGCAATTTGGAAAAAATGCAATAGGACTTGAAACGGACAAATTAAGTTCAGGTATTTATTTTATACAGATTACTTCAGCGAATGCATCCTATACTGCGAAGTTGGTTAGACAATAATTTTTATTTTCATTTACCTGATATACGGCGCTTTGAAACCGGGGCTTCAAGGTTAAAGAATGTCCTTATCCTATTCATGCTCCTGGCAAGCCATATTCTTATTGCCCAAAAACGGAATGCATCACCCCTGAGCATCACAGAAAGCAAGCTTAGCCATCTGGATAATACTTATCTTACTGAAGATTCCACCCTCACCCATTTCGAAACATATAAGCCGGCCCAATTTGTACAGGATCTGGGCAACCTGGCATCACCCTACCGCTTTATGTATCTAGCACTGCCGCCTGCCATTGGGTTTCATACAGGCTGGTATACGCCGGAGCTGTACCTGAACAAGATAGAAGACACAAGATATTATAAGGCCGTTTTGCCTTATACCATTGCCTCCTATGTAACAGGGCAGCGGCCAAGCAACTATCTCGACAACCTGCAACAGGTTACATTATTAAGCACACAAAACTGGGGACCCCTTTTTAATATTGGGGTGAAGATCAATTCGAACAGGTGCAATGGCTTCACCACCAATGGAGAAGCAAGGACGGGCAGTGGCCAGGTTTTCGCATGGTTTCATATGCCTGATAACAGGTATCAGGTTATTGCGAACGCTACATTTAATAATTCGAGCAATAAGCTCAACGGCGGCGTATTGAATGATTCAAGCTATGAGAATACTTCAGGTGTTACGAAAGAAATTGCGGGATACCTCCAGGATTCTTCGCTGATGAGATACAAGGGGCAGCACTATTATTTAAAACATTTTTATCGCTTTGGTTCGCAAACTACGGCACTGCATATTCGCACGGTAAAAAGAGATTCATTTGTGACAGATACAATCAGGGATATTGACACCCGCCTCCAGCTGGGTCATAGCATGCGATACAGCAGAGAAGGATGGGTATACCAGGATAATATAAAATATGATCAGCATTTTTTCCGTAATTATTTTTACGATTCGTTGCGCACCAAGGACACCTTGCATCTGAGCAGCTTTACGAACACGTTCGACATTACCTATAAATCTAAAAAGCAGCTCCTGCTATATGCCGCCTATCAAAATCGATTGCATTGGATTTTCCTGTCGAACAGCACCAGGCTGATGAATGAGAATATAATTTATGCTAAAGCGCAAAAATTATTCCTGGCTTCCGACAGCTTAAATGGATTGCTATTAACGGAAGATTTTAATTATTGCATATTTAATAATTATAAGGAATTTACCATGGGCGATTATACCGAAAGTATATCAGCCGCATTTAAAAGATCTCCAATTTTAGTAGATATAATAGCCATCAGTGCTTCCAGGGCTCCTGAACTTTTACAGGTGTATAACCAGGGCAATCATTTTTTATGGTATCACGGGGATCTGAAAAAAATAAATACCAATGCCCTGGTGCTCGAACTTAAGGATTCAGCGCAGCATTCTTCTTTGAAATTCATTTATTCACGCACCGGTAATTACACTTATTTTGATACTCTAGTCGCCGTAAAACAGGCAGCGCCCTTGTCTTATTTCTCGGTTCAATGGAAGCTGGATTTTAATTACCATAACCTTCTTTATACGCAACAATTCTTTTTGCAATATATTTCATTTACATTCGCGCTACCTCTTCCAAATTTAC
>JBBRJE010000174.1:0-6682 GCA_038219845.1 Bacteroidia bacterium | reverse complement strand
GCTTCACCAAAAGCTACCGCCTTGCCTGCGATCACATGTTCCAGCGGACCACCCTGGGTGCCCGGAAACACGGCAGAATCCAATATCGTGCTCATCATTTTTATTTCTCCTTTTGGTGTTTTCAATTCCCAGGGATTAATAAAATCCTCCCCCATCATAATTATTCCGCCACGAGGGCCGCGTAATGTTTTATGGGTAGTGCTCGTTACAATATGGCAATGGGGCAATGGGTTATTTAATAAGCCAGTGGCAATGAATCCTGCGGGATGCGCAATATCTGCCATCAGAATGGCCCCTACTTTATCAGCTATCTCACGCAGTTTCTTATAGTCCCAGTCACGGCTATAGCTGCTGGCGCCACAGATGATCAGCTTGGGTTTTTCACGCACGGCAATATCTTCGATCTGATTGAAATCAATCAATCCTGTTTCTTCTTCCACGCCATAAAAGCTGGGGAGGTAGAGCTGGCCGCTGAAATTCACAGGTGAGCCATGGGTTAAATGGCCTCCATGACTTAAATCGAATCCCAGGATTTTATTGCCCGGCTTAATACATGCAAGCATCACCGCGGCATTGGCCTGGGCGCCGCTATGGGGTTGCACGTTAACCCATCCGGCGCCAAACAGTTTTTTCAAACGATCGATGGCCAGCTGTTCTACTTCGTCCACCACTTCGCAGCCGCCATAATAACGCTTGCCCGGAAGGCCTTCAGCGTATTTGTTGGTGAGGCATGAGCCCACGGCCTCCATCACTTGTTTAGAAACAAAATTTTCGGAAGCAATAAGCTCAATACCTTCCTGCTGGCGCCGAAGCTCTTTGTCGATCAAATTAAAAATTGTGGTATCGCGTTGCATGGTGTTTTTTCTTTTATGCAAAAGTATTTAATAATGTGTGATTGTGCTAATGGAAATAAAGGGAGGGTAAGGTTGAGGTTAAGGTTGAGGTTAAGGTTAAGGTTGAGGTTAAGGTTGAGGTTAAGGTTGATTATTTTTCGAATAATTCAATTTGTTTTTCATCACGGGCTTTGCCCTGGCTGATTCGAATGTTATAATGTCCTTTGATCAGATATCGTTTACCATCGGCTGCCTTTTGAAAATCTTTGCCGATGACATATATCTTGGAAGAGGTATTGCTGAACACTTCATAATTAAATTTATAAGTATTCAATCCGGCGTGCGCTGTATCGGTTAATAACTGGATCACATTCCGGTTTGCTGAATCAAGGATCTCAATAGTCACTATCCCTGCCTGCTTTGCATAATAATTCAGGCTCATTACCGGAGGCGGATTCGGTGAATAATAATTATCACTTTTACCCAGGTTGCGTGGCAATTTATTTTTTGCTTCCGTTAAAAGCTTCAATTGTTCATTCAAGGTCTTCGTGCTCAATTGTTCAATCAAATTCAGATCCGCGATATAGATGCTGCGGCCGTGGGTGCCGATCACCAATTGTTTTTCCCTTTGTTGAATCACCAGATCGTGCACCGGCACATTGGGTATTCCATTGCTCCAGCGCATCCAGGAAAGGCCTGCGTTCAGGCTAATGTATACGCCATCATCTGTACCCAGGTATAATATATTTTCACTGGTATTGTCTTCGCGGATCACATTCACCGGCGTGTGGGCTAAATTATTACTGATACTTTTCCAGGTAGTGCCGAAATCATCGGAAACAAATACATACGCATTAAAATTATCATTGCGGTAGCCGTTGAGCGTCACATATACCCTTCCCAGTATATGGCCCGATGCAATAACCCGGCTTACCCATAATTTTTCAGGGATATTCAATTGCGAACAAATATTCTTTCCTATTTCATTCCAGCTTGCTCCCCCGGTTTGTGAAACGTAAACTTTACCATCATCCGAGCCGGTATAAATCAATCCGAAAAGTTTTACAGATTCGTCGATGCTGGTTAATGTGCCATAAGGAATATCTCCGTCGTGCTTACCTCCTGTGAGGTCGCCGCTAATGGTTTGCCAGCTGTCGCCCTTATCGAGACTGCGGTGTAATTTATTGCTTCCCCAATATAAAATATCCTGGCTGTTTTTTGATAGCAGGATGGGGGTGTTCCAGTTCCATCGTAATTTTTCTTCTCCAATATTTTCATCTATAGACAATGCTTTCGTATCGCCGGTATTTTTATTCACACGGAAATAATTCCCAAACTGATAACCGGTATACACGGTATTATTATCGCGTGTATCTATTTGCACCTGCATACCATCGCCGCCTATGAGCGCTTTAAAATTATAACCCCCTTCCTGGTGCCATCCTACACTTTCATCGCCATCATGCGGACCTGCCCATACATTATTATCCTGCAAACCTGAATAGACATTATAGTTTTCGGCATTGTCGGTATTCACGCTATAACATTGTGCCACGGGGATGCTATTGCATTTTATCCAATGTTCGCCTTCATCATAGCTTATGTTTACGCCTCCGTCATTACCGCAAATCAGGTGCAAGGAATTATTGGGATCGATCCATAGTACATGATAATCGCCGTGCACATTATCGCCGTCGATATTTATCCAGCTTTTACCCGCGTCATTGCTTTTAAGCAAGGGCACACCAAAAGTATAAACCTTTTTATCATCGTGGGGCGACACCACTACCTGACCGAAATAATATCCATAGGTATTAAATACACGGTCCAGGTAACGGGTATTCTGTTTGGTCCAATGCTGCCCCCCGTCGTTGCTACGGTACACTTCGGCGCCAATCACCGGGGTTTTAAAAAGTAGTGAATTGGCATCTTCGGTATAAGCAATAATATCGTGAATTTTAATTTCTTTATTGCGCACCATCTCCTTTAAAGTGGCGGCAGTGTATTTCTTAGGGAAATCCTTAGATGCCAGATAAGCATTTATATTTTTATCGTCCAGCTTCAGAAATTCCTCGATACTCATTTTATCCAATTGATCCGCCGAGAGTTCCGTAGATTTTTTTGTTGAGGTATCCTGCCTATGATCCTGGTTGTCGATCACACAATAAATTATATTTGAGTTTTGCATCGATAAGGCGATGCCGCTTCTTCCAAAACCATTGCCTTCGGGCAAGCCATTGGCTGAGGCGGAGATCTTCGACCATGATTCACCGCCGTCGGTACTTTTGTATATTCCACTGGTTTTACCGCTCTCTTCAAAATTCCAGGCGCGACGCGTGCGGTACCATAAATTCGCGTAAAGTATTTTCGTATTATTAGGATCGATCTGCAATTGAACACAACCGGTATTATTATCTATAAATAAAGTTTGCTTCCAGCTTGCGCCGCCGTCTGTTGTTTTATAAACTCCACGTTCCGGGTTGGATGTATACAAATGTCCGAGCACTGCCACCCATGCGGTATTCGGTTCCTTCGGATCAAGTATGATTCTCCCGATATGATGGCTTTCGGGCAATCCCATATTCATCCACTTAAGCCCTCCGTCACTGCTTTTAAACACACCAACGCCGCTATATGATGAACGTGAAGAATTCACTTCACCCGTTCCTACCCATATTTCATGATTTTTTGTATTGCTCCAACGCACGGCAATAGCGCCAATAGTAAGGGAAGCCTGGTTATCAAACACGGGGGTGAAAGATTGTCCATTGGTATTTGTATACCATAAGCCCCCGCTTGCAAAAGCCACGTAAAACTCAATGGTATTATTTGGGTTCACGGCGATATCCACCACGCGGCCGCTCATAATTCGTGGTCCGATATTTTTTAAAGGTACAGCATTCACCAGCGATTCTTTCTCGAGTGCGTAGCGCTGTTGCACTGCATTCAGGCGTTCAGATGCCGGCGTAGCGGGCGGCTGCGCTGATAGAGAAAGACTGATTAATATGGAGAGTAGAGGTAAAAGTTTAACCATCGTAGGTGCAAAGCAAAGAAAAAAGCTGAGAGTTGAACAAAAAAAATATTTGGTATTGGATAACAGGAAGTTAAGATCCCTATAATTTTTATTTTATGAATTTGTTTTTCGGGCATAAGGCTAAGCTCATTCTCAATTCTCCATTTTCCATTTTCAATTTTCAATTTGAATTAAGCATTCACCCGCTTCACATTATCCAGCCCGGTCACAGTTTTGAGTTTATACATCAAGGCTTCCAGATGAGATACATCGGTGATGTATAAATTTATTTTCCCTTCGAATACGCCGTCCTTGCTTTCGAAGGAAATGGATTGCATATTCACTTTTAATTCTTTGCTTATCACATTGGTGATGCTGCTTACCAGTCCGACACTGTCAATTCCTGAGACAGATATGCTGGCTAAGAAATCCTGCTTCGTCTCTTCTGAGGCCCAGCGTGCCTTCATTACGCGGTAACCATACTGGCTGAACAGAGATGTGGCGTTGGGGCAGTCGGTGCGGTGTATCTTTATTCCTTCCCCGATGGTTACAAAACCAAAAACATTATCGCCGGGGATGGGCGTACAGCATTTGGCAAAGGTATAATCCAAAGCTAAATCTTCGCCCAGGATGATGGTGTCTTTATTATTAACCTTGGTGCGCTTATAATCCTGCTGGATCTTGATCTTGGAAATTTCGCTCGTCTTGTTTTCGATCTTACGTTTGTATATTTCTTCCTGGATCTTTTTCAGATCAAGCTTGTCTTTCGCAATTTTAGCCGTGGCAATATCGTAATAGAGATCAAGGGTATTATGCACTTTGAAATACGATACCAGCTCTTCCAGCTTTTGTGCGTTGAAAGGCATATCGGCAGAAGCAAATTTTTTCTGTAATATTTCTTTTCCAATTTCCGCCACCACTTTCTTCTCTTCCCGCAGTGCTTCCCGTATACGCTGCCTTGCCTTGCTTGTTACCACGAAACGCAGCCAATCCTCGCTTGGGCGCTGGGTTTGAGAGGTGATGATTTCTACACGGTCACCGCTTTTCAATTTGTGGCTCAAGGGCAGCATCTTTCCATTCACCTTGGCGCCGATACATTTGCTTCCCACATCAGTATGAATCTCGAAAGCATAATCCAACGCCGTTGCACCGAGGGGTAATTTTTTCAAATCCCCTTTCGGCGTGAAAACAAAGATCTCTTCGGTGTATAAATTCAGACGGAAATCCTCGAGGAATTCGAGGGCCGTTCCTTTAGAGCCTTCCAGCCCGTCGCGTACTTTCTTCAACCATTCATCTATCGATGAATCTTTGATATCCTGCTTCTGCTTCTCGGCAGGCAGTTCCGTTCCTTCTTTATATTTCCAGTGGGCAGCATAGCCCTTCTCCGCGATCTCATCCATGCGCCGGCTTCGAATCTGCACTTCCACATAACGCCCATTGGGACCTACAAATGTATTGTGTATTGACTCGTAGCCATTCTCCTTGGGATTCGAAATCCAGTCTTTAAAGCGATTAGGTACAGGTGTATATATTTCCGTAAGTGCACCGTATACCAGCCAGCAATCATTCTTCTCCGTTTCCGCAGGCGAATCCAGGATCACACGGATGGCAAAAATATCATAGAGGTCTTCAAACTCCATGGAATTTTTCGCCATCTTATTATAGATTGAGGAGATGGATTTCGCACGGCCTTTGATCTCAAATTTTATATTCGCCGTTTCCAGCTTCTTCTCTATGGGCGCAATAAACTGATTTATATAACGACTGCGCTGTGTTTTGGTTGCTGCCAGCTTATCAGCCAGGCTGCGGTACTCCATGGGATGAAGGTAGCGCAAGGCGAGATCTTCGAGCTCTGTTTTTATATTGTATAAACCCAGGCGATGGGCCAGCGGAGCAAAGATATATTGTGTTTCAGCAGAAATTTTAAGCTGCGTATTGGAGCTCATGCTTTCCAGCGTACGCATATTATGCAGGCGATCGGCAAGCTTGATCAATATCACGCGGATATCATCATTCAGGGTGAGCAGCATCTTCTTAAAATTCTCTGCCTGGATGCTCCCATGCTGGTCTACCAGGTCCGATATCTTGGTGAGTCCGTCAATTATTTTTGCTGTCTGCTCATCGAAATTCTGCTTTATATAATCCAGGGAAATTTCGGTGTCTTCCACCACATCATGCATTAAAGCGCATGCAATGCTTGTGGCGCCAAGCCCAATATCTTCTGCTACAATCTGGGCCACGGCCAGGGGATGAAAGATATAAGACTCGCCGCTTTTGCGCCTCACATCCTTATGCGCATTCACCGCGATATTGAAAGCTTTGCTTATCTTATCACGATCAG
Organism: Bacteroidia bacterium; assembly: GCA_038219845.1. GTDB lineage: Bacteria > Bacteroidota > Bacteroidia > UKL13-3 > UKL13-3 > CAINMV01. Next base: position 495 of record JBBRJE010000174.1, on the reverse strand, counting down.
TTTTGCTGAGATTATTTTTATTCGCTGTGCGCAGCAGCACCCGGTATCGGCGTAATAATTCCTGTTTCTCCTTCTCGGCATTCTCCTTAATAATTTGTTGAGACATTAGTAATTTCTAAAATGCTTGGGGATTTTACTTGCAATATATATAAAATATGATTAAAAAATAATTTTGGATTTAAATAATTAAGATTAGCACTCCGGGATTAGAGTTAATGGGCATCCTTGTGATACTTGGTTTATCAAATTTGTTTAAAGTATTGGTAAGTGGTAAATACCGGAATTAAACATATAAACCGATTTTATTAATTGAGTATATTTGATTTTTTATTTTTTTATTTGGATTTTTAATTGTTATTTGTATTTGCTTCTAATAACAAGCATTACAAATGAAAAAAGTTAACGCTCTCTCTCTCTCTCTCGTAGATTCTACAAAAGAAAATTTATCTCTTCCTTATTCAGGCGGAAATTATTACTTTTATTGTTGTGTTTTTG
>JBBRJE010000173.1:0-6687 GCA_038219845.1 Bacteroidia bacterium | reverse complement strand
CCATTTTCTGATTCACGGCTTCTATCACGGGATAAGGCGAAGGGCCCATGGTTCCATTGTTTAAATAAACAGGGCTGCTATTTAAAGGATACTGCTGCCGGAAAATATTCCAGAAATCCTCGTCTTCAGGTTTTACTTTTTCGGTATTTATTTTTGTATTAAGAATTTTTTGTGGAGAAGGAAGGGATAATGGGGGGACAGGCAATAGGCTGAAGGCACTTAATTGCGCTGCATGTTTTAAAAAAGTTCTTCTGTTAGTATTCATTTTTATTGTGTAAAGGTTTTTAATAATCCTAACGGGAAAGTTTATTTTCTTTGTGTCTTTAGAAGCGTATACAAAACACAAACATAATAAATTATGCAACAATTCAAAGTAATAGGAATTATGAGCGGTTCTTCCCTGGATGGTGCAGACCTTTGTTATGCCGAATTTACTCTGGAAAATGATGCCTGGACTTATAATAATTTACTGGGGGAAACTATTCCCTATAACCCTGGATGGCAGCACCGGCTTGAGCAGGCAGGGGTGGGGCAGGCCGAAGATTTCATCAGGATGCATATTGAATACGGACAGTTTCTGGCAGGGATTGTAAATTCATTTATTGCAAAGCACCAATTAAAGGTGGATCTTATCGCTTCCCATGGGCATACTATTTTTCATCAGCCCAACCATAGATTTACTTGCCAGGTAGGCGACGGCGCCTCCTTGTATGCATTAACAGGCATACCCACGGTCACTGATTTTCGAAATGTTGACCTTGCACTGGGTGGACAGGGAGCGCCTCTGGTACCTGTTGGGGAGCGCGACCTTTTTGACCATTATGGCATGTTTTTAAATTTAGGAGGGATTGCGAATCTCAGCATATTCGATAAATCAAATAAAATTCTGGCTTATGATATCTGTCCTTGTAATCTGCCATTAAATATTTTATGCGAAAAATATTACAATAAAAAATTCGATGAAGATGGTCTTATTTCTTCCAGAGGCAAATTAAATAATGAAATCCTGGAAACATTGAAAGGGTTAAAATATTTCCATGAAGCGCCACCCAAATCTTTAGGCAGGGAATTTATTCTTGGGGAATATTTAGAAGCAGTGGAAGCCTTTTCTGTTTCGCCTGAGGATAAGCTTCATACCCTCACCCATCATAGTACCGATGAGATCAGCAAGGCCATTAACAGGCATCGTGGGCATTCCAGGGAATCAAATGTTTTAGTTACCGGTGGCGGTGTTTATAATCAATTTTTCATGGAGATATTAAAAAATAAATGTGAAGCGCCTCTCATTATTCCCCCTTCGATGATCATCGAATTTAAGGAAGCGCTGATCTTCGCTTACCTTGGAATTTTACGTGTCACCAATAAAACCAACGCCTTATCCTCGGTTACCAACGCGTCGTCAGACAGTATCGGCGGTGCTCTCTGGGGCTAAGTACGGGAAAAGTTTTCTTTTAAATTATTTTCTCTAAAATAAAATTTAAAAGGAGGAGGAGAAGTTATACCCTACTTATTTTTTCCTTCGACAATTTATATTTCTGCAGGGTATTATAAGCCAAAAATAAACTTACCAAGGTAAGGATGGCGCCCATGATAAAAGGTGCTCCGGAAAATTGTATTGGCGCATTGGGGCTGGTGAAATAAGTGAAGAGATTGGTCATGAAGGGCGGTCCCAGTATTGCTGTTAAGCTGATCAGGCTGGTAAGTGCGCCCTGCAATTCACCTTGCTCCGAGGCCGTTACCTGGCTGCTTACGATGCCTTGTATGGCGGGGCCTGCCATGCCACCGATACAGTAAGGAACAAGAAAGGCAAACATCATCCAGCCCTGGTTTGCCAATCCCAGAAGCATCAATCCCAGGAAAAAAAGTAAGATACCCCAATACACTGTCTTCACCTCTCCTAGCCTTGGTATGATTATTCCAATGAGCACGCCCTGAACCAGTACGACCATTATTCCCAGGGCAGCAAGCGAATAGCCGATCATCATTTCATCCCAGCCAAATTTGTAGCTAACATAAAAAGGCCAGTTGCTTTGCACGGCATAGGAAGCCATATACACGCAAAAAAGAGCGGCGATGGTTCCATAGATCACAGGGTATTTTTTAAGGTGCACAAAAGTGCCGATGGGGTTGGCCCTGCGCCATTCGAAATGCCTCCTGTTTTCTTTCATCAAGGATTCCGGAAGAACGAATAAGCCGTAGAGGAAATTCAGAAATGCCACTGCCGCAGCGATGATAAAAGGCACCCGTATGCCCCATTGGGCTGTCAATCCGCCTATTAATGCGCCGATGATAAAGCCCAGTCCGAAGGCCGCTCCTACGAGTCCAAGCGCGCGCGAGCGTTTTTCGGGTTCGGTGATATCTGCGATATAAGCCGAGGCCGTAGTATAGCTTGATCCCAGGAGTCCGGCAAGGATTCTGCCGAGGAACAGCCAGGCGATTGTTGGTGCCCAGGCTTGTAGCACGTAGTCGACAGATAAGCCGAGAAGCGCCAGAAGCAGCACCGGTCGTCGCCCATACATATCGCTTAAGCCCCCGAGAACGGGAGCAAATAAAAATTGCATCACTGAGAAAGCAAACATAAGCCAGCCGCCATATTTGGCAGCTACACTTATCCCTTCTCCTGTGAGCTGGGAGATTAATTTTGGGATTACCGGGATGATAATGCCAAATCCAATTACATCAATAAGCACAGTAACAAAAATAAATCTCAGTGCAGCGCTTCTATTATGAACCATAGGTGTTTATAAGGGGCAAAGGAAAGGATTAAGAAGGGGAATTGAAAATGAGAATGGAGCGTGAATAATGGAGAATTGAAAACTGAAAATTACTTTCCTTGCGAATTTCATCTTCATCTACCTAATACCAACTCCTTCCTCATTCTTTACGTTTTACTTTTCTGAAAATAAAAACGTTCTTACCAATTGGTGGCATAGTATCTCCAAGTAAAAATCCAAAAGGTTTGAGAGGTTCAATCCTATCGAAAATCACCTTAATAATCGCAGTTAGCGGGAGGGAAAGAAACATTCCTGCAACGCCCCATATAGCGCCTCCTAATAATACTACAACAATAGAAACAAGCGCATTGATCTTTACTTTAGAGGCTACGATAATAGGATTGATAAAATTATTATCGATAAGCTGCACAAGGGTATATGCTCCAAAAACATAGAACGCATAAATAGGTTCCTTGGTAGCCAATGCCAGGATCATGGGAAGAGCGATCGCGATGATGCCTCCAATATAAGGGATAATATTAAGGAGTCCCCCGATAACGCCTAACAACAGCGCATATTCAATGCCCAGCAATAAAAGGGCAATCGTGTTTAAAGTGGATACCAGCAAAAATTCTATCATTAATCCTACCAGGTAATTTTGGATAAGGGATTTAGTTTCTGTAAGCACATCAACAACCGTTTCATGCTGGCCAGTAGGGAATAGTTTTGCAATAAAATTAAGTAGAATAGGCTTATAGAACAGGAATAAAAAAATATAAACAGGGATAAGAAATATTACAACCAATACCCCGCTGATGGTGTTTAGCGTTTGCCCGATGACTGAACTACTATTGTCAAGCCCTTCACTTTTTGTTTTGGCGATCCAGGCGTTAATCTGGGTAGTGCTGATGTTAAAAGTATTGGCTACCCATTGAATACTTTCGGATAATATTTGGGCGAATTTTAATTTGAGCTGGGGCAATGAATCGCTGAACATTGTAGCCTGTGAACCAATAAAAAACAGGAGTCCTAAGAAAAATATTGTAGCAATAACCACGGCAATAACGATGGCGATTACGCGATGTAGCCGTCGTTCTAAGAAATTTACGAATGGATTAAGGAGGATCGCGATGACTAATGCAAAAATAAGCGGGACTAAAAGATCCTGGCCTATAATCAGGAGATAAAAAAATGCGAGAATTCCCAGGAGGAGCTGTGACATTCTCATATAAAGCGGTATATCGGATTTGTGTATCATTTTAATTTTTTAAGTGGGAAAGATAAAATATAATTATGCAGGAAATTATTTTTTGTGAATGGACTTTCTGAAAACGAATATATTTTCTCCTATGGGAGGCATCGTATCACCCAATAAAAAACCAAAAGGCTTAAGTAGGACAATTCGGTCAAAAATTACTTTTATTATCGCGGTAAGGGGCAATGAAAGAAACATTCCGGCTACGCCCCAGATTGCCCCACCTACAAGGACCACCACAATAGAAACAAGGGCATTGATCTTCACCTTGGAGGCAACAATAAGAGGGCCGATAAAAGTATTGTCAATAAATTTTATTACGGCATATGCTATGAAAATATATAGTGTGTAAACGGGAGGTTTCGTGGCTAAAGCTAAGATTAATGGCAGTGAAACGGCAATGAGTCGTCCGATATAAGGTATAAGATTTAATAGACCTCCAATAAAACCCAGTAAAAGAGCATACTCAATGCCAAGCAGTAAAAGCGAAGTTATATAGAGCGTTGTGACCATGACTAATTCAAGCATCAGGCCTAAAAGATAACTTTGTATGAGAGTTTTCGTTACATTCAAAACATCTAGCACTGCTTCATGATTTCCAACTGGAAACACCTTGGCAATGAAATTAAGCAGCAAAGGTTTGTAAAACAGAAAGAGAAATATATAAACCGGAATTAGAAAAATGATCACCAATACGCCGCTTAGGGTGCTCAGTGTTTGCCCAATCATTCCTGTAGTGCTGTTGAGGCCCTCGTTTCTGGTTTGTGCTATCCATGTATTGATTTGAACGGTACTTATATCAAAAGTATCGGCTGCCCATTGGATGATGTTGGATAAAAGCTCACTGAATCTCAACCTGAGTTCAGGTAAAGAATCACCAAGCATGCTTGCCTGGGAACCAATAAAAAATAAAAAAGCCAGAATAAATATGGAGGCTAGAATAACTGCAATAGAAATCGAAAGTATCCTATTTAGCCATCTTTGGAGGAAATTTACAAAAGGATTGAGCAGAATAGCAATAATTAGCGCAAATACTAGTGGAACAAGTATTCCCTGACTAATATCGATAATATAAAATAAAACAAAGATGCCTACAATAAGCTGTGACATTTTGATGTAAAAGGGCATTTCGTGTTTGTTAATCATTGGTTCTCTGCGGAAATATAAATTTACTTTTTCAAAATTAAATGAATGGAATTGACAAAAATACTTTTCTCTTTCTTATTTTTAAAGAGTAACTTTCTTTTTATGGCAAACATTGTACCTTAATTTGTTTTTTTAGAGAAATGGGTTATAATCCATTTTGGTTTCATAAGGCGATAAATCCTTTCGCTACGTAATTAATTTCCTAACTTGCGAAACTTTTAAATTAGCATTCAAATGTATTCTACTCTTCAACCGTTATTGCTTCAGGAATTAGCCTCAATTAAAGAGGCAGGATTATTTAAAAATGAGCGGGTGATAGCCACTCCTCAGGGAGCTATGATCACCCTTTCCGATGGGAGGAAGGTATTGAATTTCTGTGCCAATAATTATCTTGGATTATCTTCGCATCCACGCGTTCTTAAAGCTGCAAAAGCGACTATTGATTCTCATGGATTTGGCATGAGCAGTGTTCGTTTTATTTGTGGCACCCAGGATATCCATAAAGCGCTGGAGCAAAAAATAGCACAGTTCCTTGGAACAGAAGATACCATTTTATATGCCGCAGCTTTTGACGCCAATGGAGGTGTTTTCGAGCCTTTGCTCAATGAAGAAGATGCGCTGATCAGTGATGAGCTTAATCATGCAAGCATTATTGATGGCATACGCCTTTGTAAGGCAGAACGCCATCGTTATAAGCATAATGATATGGCTGACCTGGAAGATAAGCTTAAAGCATGCATGAATAAGCGCCATCGTATGATTGTTACTGACGGCGTTTTTAGCATGGATGGCACCATCGCGCAGCTGGACAAGATTTGTGAGCTTGCAGATAAATACAATGCAATTATTATGATGGATGAATGTCATGCCACAGGCTTTATGGGTAAAACTGGCAAGGGGACACATGAGCATCATCATGTAATGGGGAAAATAGATATCATCACAGGTACCTTGGGTAAAGCTTTAGGTGGGGCAATGGGCGGTTTTACTTCCGGCAGAAAAGAAATTATTGATATGTTACGTCAGCGTTCGCGCCCTTATTTATTCAGTAATTCATTAGCGCCAAGCATTGTAGGCGCAAGTATAGAAGTGCTGGATATGTTAAGCGAATCCACCGAATTGCGTGATAAGCTGGAGAAGAATACAAAATATTTCAGGAAGAAAATAACGGCTGCTGGATTTGATATAAAGCCGGGAACACATCCCATTGTGCCTGTGATGCTTTATGATGCAGTACTGGCGCAGAAATTTGCAAACCTCATGCTGGAAGAAGGTATTTATGTAGTAGGATTCTTTTTCCCTGTAGTGGCTAAAGGCAATGCAAGGATACGCACCCAGATGAGCGCGGCACATGAGTTTCATCATATTGATGCCTGCGTGGAAGCTTTTGCCAAAGTGGGGAAAGAATTGGGTGTCATTAAGCAAGCTGCGAATAACTAATCTTTTGCATCTGCTTCATTAAAGGAATATTTTTAAATTTCATATCATGAATTGATGTCGTTTAGTTAAGTATTTATTAATGTAAAATCGGTTCAGGTTTCCGCTTCGCGGAAAGAAATGCATTTTAACACA
>JBBRJE010000172.1:0-6694 GCA_038219845.1 Bacteroidia bacterium | reverse complement strand
CTTACCCGGCTCTAAATCAACAGGAACAGGGTTAATATTTATTGAAGGAATATTAATATGATCGAGCAATAAAGTCTTCGCCATATGGGCATTGTTTTGTTTGTCATCTGATGGAACAAAACGCTCATCTCCCCAAAAGATAAAGGTATTTTTCCAGGGCATACGATCACTGTATTGTGATTCAGCAAGAAGCTTATATAAATTGCACGGTGTTTGTCCGCCTGAAAGTGAAAGTGTGAACCTGCCTTTTGTTGCAATTGATTTTTCAGCTATTGCAATAATAAATTCCGCTGCTGCTTTTTTTAAGGCATCCTCTGTCGGAAAGATTTCAAGTTTATATGTTCGATACGTTGTCATTTTTTATCGGGCGACATTACGACCCAGCTATGCCCGTCTTTTGCAATCAATGCTTCGGCATCTTCGGGTCCCTGCATGCCGGCAGCATAGTTCGGAAAGTTTACGGAAGGATTATTCTCCCAGGTAGTAATGATGGGCATCAGTGCTTTCCATGCAGATTCCACCTGATCAGCACGCATGAAGAGTGTAGAGTCGCCTTCCATAATATCCAGCAGCAAAGTTTCATACGCTTCCGGTGTTCCGGAAGTATAGGAGTCATCATAATTAAACTGCATATCAACAGGATACAATACCATTCTAAGCCCCGGGCGTTTTGCCTGGAACTGCAGATGAATGCCCATATGCGGCTGGATATGGAGCATCAATGTATTCGGCTGCCAATGTCCTCTTGCTTCTGCAGGAAAAGATTGATGCGGCACGGGTTTAAATTTAATGGTGATGATAGAAATGGTTTCATTCATCCGCTTGCCGGTACGCAAATAGAAAGGCACATCCTGCCATCGCCAGTTATCAATAAATAATTTTACGGCGGCAAATGTTTCTTTATTTGATTCCTTATCTACATCAGGTTCCTGACGGTAACCAACTACTTTTTTGCCTTGTATCCACCCGGCGCCATATTGTCCACGAACAGAATATTCATACACTTCTTCAGGATGAATTTTGCGGAGTGCATTCAACACATCAACTTTGCGGTTGCGTACTTCATCTGCTTCAAAAGAAACCGGGGGTTCCATGGCAATTAAGCAAAGCAATTGAAAAAGATGGTTCTGTATCATGTCCCTTAAGGCGCCTGCGGTTTCATAATAATTTCCCCTATTCGCTACACCCAATTGTTCCGATACGGTGATCTGCACACTTTCAATATAATTGCGATTCCAGATAGGTTCAAACAATGCATTGGCAAAACGGAAAGCCAGGATATTCTGTACTGTTTCTTTCCCGAGATAATGGTCAATACGATATATCTGCGATTCATCAAAAATGCCATGCAGCAGGTCGTTCAAATGTTTCGCACTTTCAAGATCATGGCCGAAAGGTTTTTCTATTACAATGCGGCTTTTCTGCTTATTCTTTGCAAGGCCACACGCCGCTATTTTGCAGGCAATTTCTTCAAATGAATTTGGCGGAACTGCCAGGTAGAATATCCTGTTTACAGTAACTTTCCATTCTTTTTCAAATGCTTTTATTTCCTTTTCTATCGCTGTATAGGTAGTGTTTTTATTAAATTCACCAAGCTGGTAATGGAGGTACTTTGAAAATTTGTCCCATTCGGTTTTCTTTGTTTTTCCCCTGCGTGAAAATTTATTGACACCTTCATGCAAACGTTTGAGAAAGGCCTCGCCCGTCAGTTTTGTGCGGCTTACCCCTATCAATGCAAATTGATCCGGTATCCAGTTATCCAGGTAAAGATTATAGATGGCAGGTATCAGCTTCCGCCAGGTAAGATCACCTGTTGCACCAAGAATAATGATGACGGTTGGACCCGGTTTGGTTTTTGTTGTGGGTTCCATATTAACTTTTATTTTGATTCCATTGCGTGTGAAAGATTCCTTCCTTATCTATGCGTTCGTAGGTATGAGCGCCAAAATAATCACGCTGCGCCTGCAATAAATTTGCCGGCAACCATCCGCTGCGGTAGCTGTCGTAATAAGCCAATGACATCATCAGGGCAGGCACGGGAATACCGTTCTCAACAGCTTCCGGAATTATATTGCGAATTCCTCTTTCTGAATGTAGTAATTTTTCAGCAAACAATTTGTTTACCATCAGATTTGGCAGGCGTGGTTCCTGCGAAAAAGCGGTATAAATATCTTCCAGCAAAGCAGCCCTGATAATACAGCCTCCACGCCAGATCTTTGCAATACTTTCGGGTTTCAGATCGTATTTATATTTTTGAGAAGCGGCCTGTAACAGCGCCATTCCCTGTGTATAAACCGTGATCGTCGCAAAATACAGTGCCTGCTCCAGCATACTGATCAATTCAGTTTTTTCGTCAGCTAATTTTATTTCAGGACCTTCCAGTTTTCCGACAGCGACTTCCCGTTCTTCCTTTAAGCCTGACATATCACGCATAGCAACGGCAATATCAATAACCGGGATTGGAACCTGTAGGTTAATGGCGTCCTCTGAGGCCCAGCCTCCTGTTCCTTTTTGTTTGGCACTGTCAAGGATCATATCAATAAGACTGTTATTGCTGAACTCATCCTTCTGCAAAAAAATATCAGCCGTGATCTCCATAAGAAATGATTGTAGCAATCCTTTGTTCCATTTTGAAAAAATATGATGCAGTTCATCATTATTGAAATTGCCCAGGTTCTTTAGTAAATGATAGGTCTCGGCAATTAGCTGCATCAATCCATATTCAATACCATTGTGAACCATTTTTACATAATGCCCGGCAGAACCGGGGCCAAGCCATGTTACACAAGGTTCATTGTTCAATTTGGCTGCAATAGATTCCAGCATGGGTGCCACACGGGCATAGATATTTTTTGGTCCGCCGGGCATAATGCTGGGGCCATAGCGTGCCCCTGACTCACCGCCTGAAATACCAATGCCCATAAAATGGATGGTTGACCCGGCCAATTGTTCGTTACGCCTATTGGTATCTGTGAAATGTGAATTGCCGCAATCCATCAGCAAATCATTTTCAGACAGAAGCGGTTTTAGATCGTTGATAACATCATCTACAATTTTGCCGGCAGGCACCAGCATGATTATTGTCCGAGGTATTTTTAATGAACCGATAAATTCCTCCAGGTTTGATATGGCAAATATATTTTCATTGCCGGCTTCCTGCTTAAGTGTTTCCACCTGAGATATATTTTTATCATAACCAATAACGGTATATCCATGATCGCTCATATTATAAGCCAGGTTTCGCCCCATGGTGCCGAGACCAATCATTCCGTAGTCGTATTTTTGTTCTTTCATTTCTTTTTAAAAGGTTGGGGTTTCATGCGAATGTCGATATTTTGTTGTTCTTCATATTCCTGAGGGAAGCTTGAATTTGCGCTTCCTGGTTTACCTTTCTTCGTAGTTATGACAGGCACCTTTTTTTTAGTCACACTCTTTTCGGGTGATTTATCCTTGTTATTCTTTTTCATTTTTAATTTTTTTAAAATAATTCTTTTAATTTTTTTGTGCTAATTAATTTTTTTTACTGAACTATAGTCGAATGAACAAGCAAGCCATAATATCACCAGCTCATTAATTTAATGCTGTTTGGCATCCTTAACAGATTGGAACAATTTACTTAAACCCTCATCAATATTTTTACCCAGAGTAATACGTATAACCTTTCGTCCCTTATCTTCCAGCGAATGAAAATCGCCAAGCGCCTGCGCCTCGTGTAAAGTGGCAAATCCGAATTTTTCACCAGTAATAGCTAAATCAATTTCTTCATTGCCAATCAATATAATATAGAGCCCGGTGTCGGGCCCACCCTTATGCAACTGGCCTGTAGAATGCAGATAACGTGGCCCATTCAATAATGTGGTAGCAATTTTCAGACCATCCCTCAACAACGTTCTCCATGCCTGTAAAATATTTGTACGATGATCAGTCATCATGAAATACGGCAATAGCGCAATATAATCGTTTGGCTCTGCCATAGCAATAAAACCATTTATCAGATCTCCTATTGACTTATAATCATCTGAATCAAATTCTTCCGTTTCTTTACCCACGAAAACAGAAATATTCTCCAATTTCAAAAGCGGCTCCGGAATTTTAAAATCACCATCTTTACTCCATTCTTCAAGCAAGTGATTCGTATTCTTTTTGCTTTCCTCAACATTCGGTTGATCAAAGGGGTTAATGCCCATAACCACCCCTGCAATAGCTGCTGCAATTTCCCAGCGATAATATTCTGCCCCCAATGCCATTTTGTTTGCCAGCCTAATTCTTACCACGGGATGACCGGCTTCTTCAAGCGCTTTTATTTTTTTCTCATCCAGTTCATTACGATCTTCAGAAAGATAGAGATGGATAAATATCCTGTCATTTTCATAAGATTCAATACCGGAAAGCGTTTCACCATGTATAGGAATTAACCCTTTCCCTTCTTTGCCGGTGCTTTCTGCAAGTAATTGTTCAACCCAATAACCAAAGGAAATGATAGAAGAGGATAAAATAAATGTTACTTTATCGCGGCCTTGTTTTTGGCAAATACCCAGAACGACCCCTAAACTAATTCCGGGATTGCTTGCTGCGGGAACAGCATCGCAACCATTTTTCATTTGTTTGGCGCTTGATAAAATAGTTTTGATATCAATACCCATCAATGCCATTGGCAGCAGCCCAAAGTCGGACAATACCGAGTATCGTCCCCCAAGGTCTGGCGGGTTAATGAAAACTTTTCTAAATTTAAATTCTTCCGCCATTTTAACCAATGGAGTTTCATGGTCGGTAATCGCAACGAAATTATTGCCGGGCTTCGCCTTCTTTTTATTTTCTAATTGCCGGTAGAAATAATGAAAGAAACTTAGGGATTCTTCAGTATTGCCTGATTTGCTGGCAACAATAAACAGTGTCTTTTCAAGTTCGATCTTAGTTTCTAAATGCATTATAGCGGCGGGATCCGTATTATCCAACACCCATAACTGAAGATAACCATTCATTACATCATACGTTTGACGCGTCACTTCCGAACATAAGCTGCTTCCTCCCATACCTAATACCACTGCATGGGTATAACCTTCCTCTTTAATCGTCTGTGCAAAGGCAATGATAGCTTCTGTATTCTTTGTGAAATTATCAGGCAGGCTTAGCCATCCCATTCTTTTGCTGATACTTTTTATTTGTTCCGGATCTTTTTTCCACAGATGCGGATCCATGGCAAAAAGAAGCCTTGCTGTTTGCTTTTCATCCATAGACTTAAAAGCGGCTTTCACTTCAGCATCCAGTTTACCACAACTAATCTGTTGCGGAGACGTTTCATCTCCAAGTATCTTCAATCTTTTATCGGCCAGGTTACTAATTAATTTATTATAGGATTCCGTAAATTTTTGTATTCCTTCGTTCTCTAATTGTTGTGTTATAAATGATATATCAATATCCACTTTTTTTAGTTCACCAAACAATTCATTTGCCTGCCCAAGCTCTTGCTCAATGGCATCTTTTGTTATGCTGCCATGCTTGGCAAAAGCCGCAATCGTTTCATCGGGCAATGTGTTTATAGTATGTTCACCAATAAGTGATTCAACATAACGGAGATCATCGTATATCGGATCTTTATTGCTGGTGCTTGCCCATAAAGGCCGTTGCATATTGGCGCCTTTTTCTTCCAATTTTTTCCAGTTCCCTTCACTGAATATTTTTTTGAACTGTTGATAGCATAAACGTGCAGTGGTAATTCCTGCCCTGCCCGTTAATAGATATGTTTGGTTGATACTTTTATTTTCTTGGGTCGGGATAATATACTGGTCAATCAATTGATCGGTGAGTGCATCTATCCTGCTGATAAAAACACTCGCCACGGAAATAATATGATTTACCGGCTTGTCTTCTGCAACCCTTTGTGCAATGGCGCGGATGTATGCCTGCGCCACTTCAACATATCTATCCACAGAAAATAGAAGTGTTATATTGATATTGATGCCTTCATAAAGCATTTGCTCTATAGCCGGAATACCTTCCTTTGTGCCGGGTATTTTGATAAGGCAGTTTTGCTTTCCAACGGCGATGAATAACCTGCGGGCTTCTTTCATTGTTCCCTCCGTATCCCTGGCCAGATAAGGTGGTACTTCAAGGCTAACAAAGCCATCAGTACCTTTGGATTGTTCATGCACCGGATTCAAAATATCGCAGGCATCCTGCACATCTTTGATTGTAAGTGCATCATAAATTTGCGCAGGACTTTTGCCTTCTTTAACCAATTTGGAAATATAGTCGTCATAATCCCGGCTGTTAGAAATAGCCTTGTCGAAAATACTTGGGTTTGAAGTTATTCCCCGCAGTCCCTCCTCCCCGACTCTTCTTTTTAATTCACCGGAGATGATTTTTCCCCTCGTTAAATTATCCAGCCAATAGCTTTGGCCATTTTCTAATAACCCGATTAGTGTATTCATCTTGTATAATTTTTTTGATGATTGAATTATTTTTTATGCCATTTTGTTTGTACTATGAAATCAAAGTTGTCGCTCTCTTTACTACATTTTCCTCTGTAAAACCATACTCATTCATCACTTCTTCACCAGGTGCAGATTCTCCAAATTTATCGATGCCAATTATATCGCCTTCATCGGTTATATATTTATGCCAGCCCAATGGCGATCCTGCTTCTACTGCCAGTCGTTTCCGTAAGGCTCCCGGGAATATTTTTTCTTTATAC
>JBBRJE010000171.1:0-6696 GCA_038219845.1 Bacteroidia bacterium | reverse complement strand
CAATCAGGTTATCGGCGTAAGCGAACCATTGATCATGCACTAGTTTTATTGAATCCAGAATTATTATTTGTGAATCGTTATTTTTAATCAGGTTCCGCTGGTCATCATAACTTTGAGGAATATTTTGCAGACCGTTGTTATAGCCATCAAGAAAACTTGTATCCTGTGTAAGCAAATAACCCCTGAAGGAACTTTGCATTTCAATGATTGATTTATGCAGCTTGCTTGAATTACGAATAATATCCTGAGATTTATTCAGGAATTCAATATTATGTTCTACTTTAAGTGATAATACATAATTTGAGGCAGTATCAATGATTGATAAAATAAGTACGATTGAAAATGCTAAGAGAATTTGTATTGATAATTTCATGATTGCTTAAGCATTGATTTAACGGCTTATAGATCGCTAAATTATTTTCAAATTTGCCTGCGTGCCAATTTTCCTACAGTTAAGCCCTGTATTAGAATTGAAAAGGCAACTATAAAATAGGTCAGGGTAACCCAAAGGTCTTTCTGCATTTCAGGTTTCAATGAAAGGGCCAATGCTATTGATATTCCCCCTCTCAGCCCTCCCCAGGTTAAAATTACAACTGTTTTATGCGTTATTTTTTCTTTGAGCTTAATGAGTTGTGAAGGAATAAGAATGGAGATGTAACGGGCAGCCAAAGCTAAAAAAATTGTTATAATTCCTATTAAAATATATGAAAAGAGAAAATTCACGATTAGAAGCTCAAGTCCCATTAACACAAATAAAACAGCATTAAGTATCTCATCAATCAGTTCCCAGAATTTATAAATATAACCTGTAGTTGTTTCGCTCATTGCAAGTTTTTTTCCTTGATTTCCTATAAGAATACCGGCTGCTACCATTGCAAGAGGGCCTGATACATGCAAAAAATCAGCAATTGAATACCCGCCCATTACCACCCCTAATGTAATAAGAACTTCCACTTTATAATTATCAATGCTGTGCATTAGCTTAAAACCTACAAATCCAACAGCCATTCCCAATAATAACCCTCCGATTGCTTCCTGGACAAAAAGCATAATCGTAGTTGATACCATGAAACCTGAGGGTTGTTCGGCCACTTGTAAAATGGTTAAAAAAACTACTACGGCTACGCCATCATTGAACAAAGATTCTCCCGCCATTTTCATTTCAAGTGATTCAGAAATTTTTGCTTCTTTCAAAATTCCTAATACTGCAATTGGATCTGTTGGTGAAATCAATGACCCGAATAAAAGGCAATAAATAAAATTCGTGTCAATTTGGAACAAGCCAAGCAACAGAAAAATTGCAGTTCCAATAATAAATGTGGATATCAGAACGCTGATAGTTGAGAAAACCATAACTGATAATTTTTCCTGGTTTAAAAGATCAAGTTTAATATGTACTGCTCCTGCGAAAAGCATAAAACTTAACATATTACCAAGAAGAAGCTCGGAAAAATTAAAAGAAAGGAGCACTGTTGTAATATCCTTCAAAAATTCCGGATGCCATGTTCCGATGTCCAGAAGAATAAGCGAACTTATTAATGCCAGTACCATCAAACCGATAGCAGATGGTAGTTTTAGGAACCTGTGGTTTACGTATGCAAATAATGCCGCAAGGCTGATTAAAATTGATGATGCTGTATAAAATGTCATTTTCGATATTGTAATTCATTTAAATCAATCTACAGTTAAAATAACACTTTGTACATATTTGCACAGGTAACCATATTTAGTCAATGTCTTCATTCAATTATATTTCATAGCGTTTGGTTGTAACTGATTACCTCTGAACTTAAACTTGGTTTCCTAATCATTTAGACCTTTGATAGGGATTGGGAAAATGAAATCCTCAAGGATACTATGATGCGCTTTCGACACATGATCTTTAAATGACTTCATACTTCGATGCATTGTAGCTGCATATTCCCGGCCTAACTTTAGAAGTATAGGCTCCAATGACAATAGTTCTTTATTAATTTCGTCTTCCCTTTTCTCCTTTCCTTTAGGGAGCTCATTATTAAGCTCTGTAAGATTTTCTTCAAATACCTTTTCCGCTTCCTTGTAAAAATCATTCAGGATTGGATCGCAGGTAAAAGTTTTCATATGTGCAAATTTTATTGACACATTTTTGGCTTTGGCATCAAGGCCCATGTCCCTGTTCGTGGCAAGCAGCGTGATATAAGCCGGGAATTTTAGAAGAGATTTTTTCTCTGTTTCGGTAAGAACATCTAATTCTTTCATTGGTGGTATTACATTATGATTGGTTATAAATATATTATTTAGTCACTTAGCATGGTGAGCACCTATTTAAATGAATTCATGCTTCGCTGAGATATACAGCTATATTCTTTATCCAGCATTACCAGTAGCTCACTTATTAGAAATAAATTCATTTCAATAGCATTTTCTCTTTCCCTTGTTTCCCTTGGCATTTCATGATAAGATTTATCGACGGTGACAAGTATTCCATATTATCGTATATCAAATTGAATTATCATTTATCAAAAATAACCATAATATCTTTCTGCATCTTTATTTTCAACCAATTTTCAATCCGGGATTTCTCTTTAGCTCCAGGAACTATACTAAACTGGAGATAAATCATGTAAGACTTTTCATTAATTTTCTGTTCTTTGTTGGAATAAAATGGTGAAAAACCTAAATTTACTAATGTAGGATAAAGTGCATTCAGTTCTTTAAAAAGCCCTGCTGCTGTTTGGTTTTTTAACTCAATACTATCCAGCTTCAACTTTATCTCACGCAACAGATTGTCTTTTTTTGCAAGAGCATTCGTAAGTTGCGTTAATTCATTGCTATTCTTATTCTCTGTATTTTCGGAAAGGTAGGCGAATCCTTGCCTTATTTCCAGCTTCGTATTTTGAAGATCGTATTGCAATAATTTTCTTTGTAGAATGGAAATATCACTGTCCTCAATTTTCTTGCCTCCGTAAGTTAGTATCACGGAATTATTTTTCGCATCAATTACCTTTTGTAAAAGATAATCGTCAGGGAATACCGCTTCATTTTCAATGAAACGGGTAACATTTTTTGAAAATCTGCTTTGCTGTACAATATCATACCCAAAGTAAATACTCGGCAAAGTAGTTATAACAACTATCGAAAACACAATTCTCTTTGCACGTTTTTCAGCCTTCAAATCAGGGAGGTGATGGTATGGGAATTTGAGTAACCGAACGGTTATCAATGTCGCCAAAGCAATGAAAACGGTGTTGATAAGAAATAAATAAATTGCGCCGAAGAAAAAATTAAAGTGCAGTGTTGCCAAGCCATAACCAGCTGTACATAAGGGAGGCATTAAAGCGGTTGCTATTGCCACGCCCGGGATTACATTTCCCTTTTGTTTGCTTGAGGTCGCTACTATTCCCGCCAGTCCTCCGAAAAATGCGATTAATACATCATAAATATTTGGAGAAGTTCGTGCAAGAATTTCTGAATGTGCATCATTAAGAGGAGTCAACAGAAAGTAGATGGTTGAAGTAATTAAGCCAACGCCTGCGGCGATTAAATAGTTATAACCGGATTTTTTAATTAGAACCAGATCATTAACTCCCATACCCAAGCCAATTCCCATAATCGGTCCCATCAAGGGTGAAATGAGCATCGCGCCGATAATTACGGCGGTGGAGTTGATATTGAGGCCCAGGGATGCTACAAAAATTGCAAAAATAAGCACCCACAAATTCGTTCCTCGGAATGGAACTCCGTTGACAATTGAAGTGGTTACTTTTTCGTAATCCTCCGTTTCCTTCTTTAAACTAAACTTATTAATTAAATTATTCATCAGTCAATTCCTGAATATAATTTATGATTTTAATTGATCTTCCGATAAATGAATTTCACGAATATAACGATCCTTTAATTGATCATAAAAAGAATGTTTGCTTACTATATTAGAAATTAAGCTGGCAAGGAGGGCTGACAACAAAAGGTAAAAAATAATATTATGACTATTGGTCATTTCTGTAACGAGTATTGATGATGTAAAAGGGCTACGGGTAATCCCGGTAAGAAATGCAGCCATACCGCATAGAATTATCAAATTCGTATCAGCTCCTGATAGGCTTAACCAACCGGAAATAACCGCTCCAATACTTGCTCCTGCACTAAGCGAAGGAGCGAATACTCCTCCGGAAGCTCCTGTTGAGAATGAAAAAATTGGCCCAACGATTCTTAACAAGGGGATATACCATTCCAAATGTTTATCGTTTGTAAACAATGTTGTCTGAATAATTCCTTTACCGGAACCAAATATCCTTACATCCACTAAAATTGCCAGTATTGCTATGATCAAGCCCGAAAGTATAAGATACCCGATTTTTTGATAGTTCTTTTGTAAAGTGTCTTTCTTTCGCATGATATATAATATAACTTTCCCCATGCCGCTACCGGAAACACCGGATATTGCCGCCACCAATAAAACAGGAAATATAATCCATAAAGAAAGTCCGTTAATATCTGGAAATCCTAAATAAAGATAAGGCCCAAAAAACTTTAATGCGGTGAGACCCGCAATAATTACTCCCGTGATTAAAGCGGATTTAAAATAATTAAAATGGGTTCTGGTAAGTTCTTCTATTGCAAAAACAATACCTCCTAAAGGTGTATTAAACGCTGAAGCAAGCCCTGCAGCCGCCCCTTGTAACAATCATATTTTGCTTTGATATTTTAGGGTACCATGAAGGCAGAATGTCATTTATTTTTTTGAATATGGATGCGGCAATCTGAATGATTGGTCCTTCTCTTCCAATTCCTCCTCCTCCAAAAACCATAATTAAGCTTGAACTTATTTTAATAAATACGATCCGAAGGCTGAGTAATTTATTTACCTTATAATTATGCTTTGGGTTTGCGAGCTCTATCGCAGCCGTCACCTGCGGAATGCCGCTACCTTTAGCGTATGGCGCGTATTTTTTAACCAGCCACCAGCCTAAAACAAATGATACCGGAGAGATTATTATAAAAAGCCAGCTTGCTTTATTAAAAAAGTATATCGATCCTATTTCAGCCCATACAAATAATTTAGCATATATAACTGCAGTAAGTCCGGTTATAAATGCGCCTACCCAAAAAGGCAATGCATTTAGAAAATCACGTTTATAATGCTCATTGCCTATAGAGTTATAAAGTTGCTCAATTCTTCTTTTCGCGATCTTGATAATACTATTCATTCGATATGCTAATAACTGATTTAATACGTTTTAGAATTAATTTTGAATTGATGCCAAATTTTTCAACAAACTTGCTGCCCGCAATTAAATATTAGTACTGACGATTATTTTTCTCATTTTCATCATTCGCTTACGCTGCTCCTCCAGGGTCATTTCCAATGCAAATTTAATTGAATCAGCCATCTGCTCAATATCATATGGGTTCAAGTTAATGGCTCTATGGAGTTCCTGCGACGCACCAGCTAACCAGCTTAAAATAAGAGTCCTATCATTATTATTTCTTGCTGCCATAAATTCTTTCGCCACAAGATTCATTCCATAGTGCAATAGGTAGATAGTATCCTTCTCTGATTATTTTTTCAGAGTTTAGTAAGAGCAGATCCTTTATGGGCTGCAATATGATCTGTCTTGCTGCTTTTTATTTCATATTGAGGTTCTTCTTCGGAAGCATGGTGCGTATAACCTTTGTAATTGAAGTCTTTTGTATGGATTTTAATGATTGTTCCTGAAACTCTCCCTGCTTCAGAGTTCCAACTTACTTTGCCGCCAATTTTAAATTTTGTTTTCATAAACAGATTTTTTATTTGTTAATCTAATTTTCATCAGAATACAATACTTTCCCATCAACTATTCTTGCCGGGGTAGTGTATTTATGTTCCTGAACTTTTGCTATTGCCATAATATGTAATACCCTCCAATCTTTTGCCTTTAGATAATCGGACACCATCGAACGATGACATTTCCACCAAACAGCCTCGGAGCACATATACGCTGTGGGTTGTTCTAAAGCTATCTGTTCCAGTTTCACAATAGCATTTTCAAATGCTGCGGTTTCCATATAATCGGCATAAGCTCTAAAAGAAACATTGTTCCAGCGGTTGTTTTTTGAATCTTTTTTTACCTTCCTTCTTCCTCCCAAATCAGCCAGATGTATATATTGTATATCATTTTCTTCTAAGGATAATTTTAAAATATCTTTATTGAATTGTGGAAACTTTCGTGAACCCGGCAAACTTCGTATGTCCGCAAGAATTTTAATATCAAAAGATTGAAGCATATTCAAAAATTCAGCAAAGCTATGAACAGAATGACCTATGGTATAAATAGTATGTGTTTTCATTGGAGATTATTCAATGTTAATATATACTTGTCAATGTAAATCTGTTTTTCTTTGGATTTATATTGCTGGATGTATCGCGGATGTTCAAGGACTTTTAAACAGTCAAACAACGTAGCTTCCTTGTTTAACTTTTGGATAAACGCTGCATTTTTCTTTCCCAACACAAAAACCTCCGAAGTATCTAATCCCATACTGATATGTTTTTTCAAGGATAAAATCATAAAATCTTTCAGCATTTCAAAGAGAATGGGGTCGTCATAATAATTGGCATTTAACCATTGGCCATCCTTTGTTCGACGGACGATGGCTAAAGGAAATGGGGAGTTGATGTAAAATTGTTTATAAAAATCTTTCGCTCCTCCATATTCAGCAATAAAATCATACATAAAA
>JBBRJE010000170.1:0-6719 GCA_038219845.1 Bacteroidia bacterium | reverse complement strand
GAAATCCGGAGTCATTAAACGACAGGGATGATGCCGTTCGTTATAGTGGCGCCCTCGTAATCATGGTAAATGAGCTGAGCGCCTCAGCCTCCGAGATTATGGCTGCCGCAATGCAGGATTATAAACGCGCAGTTATCATTGGCTCCCCTTCTACTTTTGGTAAAGGTACAGTGCAACGTGTTTTCGAATTGGATAATGCATTAACAGAGAAAGGCCTGGGCAGCGTTAAAATTACCACCAGCAAATTTTACAGGATCAATGGAAGCACTACACAGCTCAAAGGCGTTATCCCCGATATCATTCTGCCCGATCAGTATAAATATTTAAATATCGGAGAAAAGGATGAAGATTATCCGCTTCCTTTTGATGAGATAAAAAAGGCAAAATATGACACCTGGACCGTGGCTCCTGAATTCAATAAATTGAGAGACAATAGCGTAAAGCGTACGGATAAGAATGATGCTTTTAAGCTGATAGAGCAGTATGCGAAACGATTAAAGGAGGAAAGAGATAACCAGGTTTATTCACTCAACCTTAAAAAGTTTAAAGAAGATCTGAAGCAGGATAAGGAAGCAAATAAAAAGAATGACCTCGTCACCAATTATAAATCACACCTCAAACTTGATTATCTCAGCGATGACCAGATGGCATGGCAGGGAGATACCGTTAAAGCATCGAAGGCGAAAACCTGGAAAGGCCAGCTGGAGAAAGATGTATACCTCGAGGAAGCGGTGAATGTGATGCAGGATATGCTGAAATAATTGGTGCTTCACCTGCCTTCAGGAGCTGAATTACATAACAATATTTCCGTTGTAAAGAAATAAAAAAAGGAGGTTTACTCGCCGAGTAAACCTCCTTTTTTTTGTAGGCATCGTTGGCTTTTCGATCCTGAATAAAGGACCGCTCTCAAGGGTCTCTGCTCCATTCTCCATAACTGAATTGCCATACGATGATTCTACAGCTCCCCGAACTGCTAAAAACAAAAGTGGCTTACCCTTGGAGTAAGCCACTTTATTAATTAAAAATCTGAGTACTTGTTGCAAAAAATCAGATCTATATGTATTTCAAATTGTCAATTGTAAATTATCAATTAACCAATTACTTCTTCTTAGGTGCTGCTGCTTTCGGCGCTGCTGCGGCATCTTTTGCAGGCTCCGACTTGGCTGGTGTGGTAGCTTCAGCTTGCAGGGAAGCGCGTGTTACTTCCACAGCTATCACCGTATTGGCTGCCGCATCCAGAATTTTAACATCTGGTACGCTCAGATCGCGAACACGGATACCCTGACCAATCTCCAATTTCTCTACGTCTACTTCTACAAAATCAGGCATCTTACTGGCATCGCCAAATAAGCGCAGTCTTTTGATACGTTGCGCCAAACGGCCCCCTGCACGCACTCCGGCTGCATTGCCTTTGATTTTTACAGGGATATTGAGCGTTACATCTTTACCTGCAACAATTTCCTGGAAATCTACATGAAGAATTTCATCGCTTACAGGATGAAACTGTACGTCCTTCATATGGGCCGTGAGGTTGTTTGCACCAAGGTTCAATTGAACAAGATAGGTGTTGGGGGTGTAGATCAATGCTTTCAGATCTGCTGAATAAACTGCAAAGTGTATGTGGTCTGTACCGCCATACACCACGCAAGGCACTTTGCCTTCGTTACGTAGCTCTTTGCTACTAACTTTTCCGGTGTTACTTCGAATGTCGCCTTTAATTACTAACGTTTTCATGATAAAAAATAAATAAATTTAAATAAAAAAAATAAAATCTGTCTCTCTACTCTAAGTCCTTTATATTTTTAATGCTGATAGCATATTCTCTATTGTATTCCCTGACCACTGACCACTGACCCCACTGATAACTGACCACTGTTACAGCATCTGCTGTTGGAAAATTTCCTGCACTTTAAACAAGCTGCTTATAGAGCCATATTCATGTACATTCCGGATTGCATCTGCAAATAATCTTGCGGTGCTCAATACCCTGATTTTACTGGTTAAATTTTTCACCGGTATGGTATCGCAAACCACCAATTCTGTTAGCGCTGAGTTTTGTATGGTCTCATAGGCTTTACCCGACAGGATAGGATGTGTACAAACAGCCCGTACCGAAGTTGCTCCTTTTTCTTTGAGCATTTCGGCAGCTTTGCATAATGTACCTCCGGTGTCAATCATATCATCCACCAGCACCACATCGGCTCCTGTTACGTCGCCAATCAGGGTCATGCTATCAATTTCATTCGCGATCTTACGGTGCTTATCGCATATTACCATCGTGGTGCCCAGGGTTGTTGCAAATTGGCGATTCCTGTTAGATGCGCCTAGATCGGGCGACGCAATAATGAGGTTTGGCAAATTCAAACTTCGTATATAGGGTGAAAAAATCGTCTGTGCATCTAAATGATCTACAGGGATATCAAAGAAACCCTGGATCTGGGGTGCATGCAGGTCCATGGTCATCACGCGATTGGCGCCGACAGCCGTAAGCATATCTGCGATCATCTTGCTGGTGATGGGTACCCTTGGCTTATCTTTCCGATCCTGCCTTGCATAGCCAAAATAAGGGATTACCGCGGTTATATAATTGGCAGAAGCTCTCTTGGCTGCATCAATCATCATGCATAATTCCATGATATTTTCTGCCGGGGGGTTGGTCGACTGAATTAAAAATACATCACACCCCCGCACCGATTCATCATAGCTCACCTGGAATTCACCATCCTTAAATACATTTACCTGCATATCCCCCAATGGCTGACGGTATTCCAAAGCAATAGCCTTGGCAAGGCCGAGGGTGGCTCTCGCACTGAATAACTTTACCTGGTTGGCACCTATGGGCATAATATGCGTTTATTTTTAAAAAAAAGGTCGAAAACTTTTTTCAATTTTCGACCTCACTGAAACTATCGTTGTCCGACCAGGGCTCGAACCTGGACTCTTCTGGACCAAAACCAGACGTGTTGCCAGTTACACCATCAGACAATTTACCCGTTCTTTTTTGGGATCGCAAAAGTAGTAAAAAACTTTATAAGTTTTGCAAAAAAATTCAGGGATTAAGTGCAGTGGATAATCCTTAAAAACTACTGCTTTTCTAAGGTGCAAATTTCATATTTTATTGATCTCCTTCCAATTGCAATACCCCCTTTAGCCTGAGCACAGTCGCCTGATTGGGGTGATAGCTGCAATTGACTCTCCATTTCGAAATGTTCCCGATTTTTTGGCATAAGCGTCATTTTTGAGTAAGATTTACAATATATTAGCTGAATCTCCGTTGATCATCACCATGAAAAAATTATTATTCGGTATTTGTCTTCTACTATCAGTAGTATTGGTGATAGAAGCAAAGACATTCACAATCAGGAAGCGCGCTTCGAAAGTAGAGACAGAACTTTTTAAAAGTGGTGACATCATTTTTCAAACCAATACCGGTGGACAAAGCCTGGCCATCATGCTTGCCACCCACAGTAAATTCACCCATACAGGTCTTATCTTCTATGAGAATAACCTGGCTTATGTATATGAGGCTGTACAGCCGGTAAAAAAAACGCCATTAAAAGAATGGATTATGAATGGCCATGATCAAAGCTATGTGGTGAAGCGATTGGTAAAGGCAGACAGCATTTTAACGCCGGTGGCGCTCGATAAAATGAGAAAAAATTTCTATTCCTTTATTAATAGAAATTATGATTTGTATTTCGGATGGAATGATGACCGGATCTATTGTTCGGAGCTGGTTTGGAAGCTATATAAGAATTCTACCGGCCTGGAGATTGGGCGCCTGCAGCATTTAAAAGATTTCGACCTGAGCAGCCAGGAGGTTAAAAATAAGCTCAGGGAAAGATATGGAGATCATATTCCTTATGATGAAATTGTAATTTCGCCGCAAGCCATTTTTGAAAGCAATCTACTCATGACGGTGTCGAAGCAGGAATAATTACTTGGAAATGTTCACGGATTCTGAAGCACCTGAATGATGAGAATAGCGCTGAAACAGGGCAGCTTATTTTTAGCTAAGGCATTAAATTATATCAACATAAAATCTTACATTTGCATTTTATGCGATCAGCGAAATGAGACATTTAATTTTAACCGCATTCATTATCACTTTGGCATTTTGCAGCTTCGGTCAGAAAGTGGAAGTTGGTATTATGGCTGGTGGCATGTTTTATAACGGCGATCTTACAGAAAAACCGTTGAATCCTGAACTTCACCTGGCAGGGGGTATGTTTTTAAGAATCAATATGAATAACAGGGTATCTCTTAAGGGCAATGTGCTTCTGGGAAGCATTTCAGGTACCGATATAGGAGCTACCTCCACCACAAGGCATTTAAGAAACTTAAGCTTCAGTTCAAAAATTTCAGAGTTTGCTGCAGAGATAGAGGTTAACCTGGTAGATAACTACCGCGAAAAAGGAAGAAGGACCACCTGCGTTCCTTATCTTTTTGCAGGCATCAATGTTTTCCATTTCAATCCACAAGCCGATCTGCGTGACAGCAGCACAGGCAAGGTAACACGATATGAACTTCAACCGCTCGGTACAGAAGGCCAGGGACTTACCAAATACCCGGATTTAAAAAGATACAATCTCAATTCCTTTGCTTTTCCATTGGGTGCAGGATTGAAATTTCATATTGGCGACTACCTTACCTTAGGTCTTGAATTCGGAATGCGCAAAACACTTACCGATTACCTTGATGATGTAAGTGGCTTTTATGCCGAGAATGATTTAATCACAGCACAATACGGACCAACGGCAGGGAGGCTGGCCGACCGTTCACCTGAAGTTGTTCCGGGTTATGAAAATCCTAAAAACACCATACGCGGGAATCCAAGTAACCAGGACTGGTACGGCTTTGGCGGAGTATTGGTAAGTTATACATTTATTAAAAAATCTAAAATCCGCTGTAATACATTTTAAATCTAAGAAGTATGGTATAACATTACCTGTGAAGTATTTAATTTTCTTTTCTTTTCTATTTTATTCCTTCGTTTCGTTTGGTCAGAAATATGAATTGGGCGTAAACATTGGCAATTCAAATTATATTGGCGATATCACGCCAAGGCTGGCTGTGAAAAATACCCGGGAAGCATTGGGAATTTTTGCTAAAAAAAATATAACGAAATTCTGGTCGTTTCGCCTGGGATACACCTATGCACGAATTGCCGCAGCAGATTCAGACTTTAGATATAATAAAATACGCAACCTTAGCTTCACCAATAACTTAAATGAGATTGCAGGAATCTTCGAATTTAATTACAAGCCCTACGCTGTTGGGAATTTGCCCAATAAGGCCACTTTCTATATTATGTTTGGGATGGCGCTCACGATTCATAACCCTAAATCGTCTTATCAGGGTATCACCTATAATCTAAGAGAATTAAAAACTGAAGGGCAGGGAAGGCCATATCCTAAATTTGTAATCGCAATGCCTATGGGTATTGGCTATAAATGGGATGTAACAAAGACCTTTATCATCTCTGCTGAAATTGGTTTCCGATGGACTTTTTCTGATTATCTCGATGATGTGAAAGGTAATTACCCCGACCTTAACGGAAAGTTACCTATCGCAGCCCATATGAGCGACAGGTCGGTGGAAATAAATGATGTAACCCTGAGCTCTCAAAATAAGCAACGCGGTGATGCGAATCCGTTCGACTGGTATGTAATATCGGGAATTCATTTTGCATATAGATTAAAACCTTCCCCGTGTTATCATTTTTAGTAACTTTGCCCGCCTTGTTTTCGTAGCATGGTCGGGGTAAATATATTACCATTTTATATTTTGTTGAAAGGCGAAGAAACCCGCAAGCAAAATTGATTCTTTTCATGAGTCTGAAAGAAAAAATAGATTTAAAAAACTTGCCAGGTCATATCGCCATAATAATGGATGGTAATGGACGTTGGGCAAAAAGTAAAGGGAAAATAAGAATCTTTGGTCATCAGAATGCCATCATCTCTGTTCGGGAAGCAATTGAAGCCTGCGCTGAAATCGGCATAAAGTACCTTACCTTGTATGCATTCAGTACTGAGAACTGGAGCCGTCCAAAATTTGAAGTGACAGCCTTAATGGAATTATTGGTGAAGACCATAAGAAAAGAAACGAAGACACTGATGGAGAATAATATTCGTTTGCAAGCCATCGGTAACCTGGAACAGCTGCCGGTAAAATGTCTTAAAGAACTCCGCGAGTGTATCGAACTTACCAAAAATAATTCGCGTACCACTTTGATTCTTGCTTTAAGCTATAGCGCGAAATGGGATATTGTGAATGCCGTTCGACAGATTGCAGAAGAGGTTGAAAATGGAACTTTGGAAAAAAATGCCGTGAATGAAGAGGAAATAAACCGGCGCTTATCAACAGGAAAATTTCCCCACCCCGATTTAATGATAAGGACAAGCGGCGAGCATAGGATTAGTAACTTCTTATTATGGGAACTGGCCTATGCGGAGTTTTATTTTACAGATATATTATGGCCGGATTTCAGGAAAGAAAACCTGTATGAAGCGATCATTGATTATCAGAACCGGGAAAGAAGATATGGTAAAACAAGTGAGCAAATTAATTAAAAGCTCCTTTGTGTTTAAAAGAAATTAATAAATGAAATTGATGCAGAAAATATTTACAATATTGATATTGATATTTTGTATGAAGGCAAGCGCCCAGATGCCCTATTACCAGCAGAATTACGAAGTGCCTAAAAAGTATATTCTTGG
>JBBRJE010000169.1:0-6726 GCA_038219845.1 Bacteroidia bacterium | reverse complement strand
ATGATTGCCTCCAAAGCCTGGATCTGCCGGCTTCCATCGATAAATATTTTAGTAAAATTATCCTCTGGCACTTTATGGCAATTAGCTACAATATTTCCTGTTGATTTATGCGCATATGCCCAGCTGCTCCCCAGCGTGATGCAAACCCAACCTGCAGTTTTAAGAAAATGATTTGCCCTGGCAATATTTAAATTTATTTGTTCAAGGCAATGATCCGGATCTGCATCCGAGAAACTTCCATGATGATTCAACGAATGCCATTGGTCGTGCTGATTTACAAGGTTAGTGTGGTCATAGTTCCTTTGATCCATATAATCATCCAGTGCGATACAAATACTTAATGGATTATATAAGATACCATGTGGGTTTAATATGATATCGAATTTATGCTCTTGCATTCGTTGTCCAATTTCATTGGCAAAGCAGGAACCGAGGCATAAGATTTTATCGTTATAGCCAATGCACCGGGCCGATTTCGGAATATCAAAAGGAAGGAAAAAATTCATGAGTGGAAACCATATTCGAAGGTAACGGATTTTAGTATGATGTTCATCAAACAATAGAGAGTTTAAAGCCTGGGGGTTTTTCCATCCATTTTATGCAAGGGAGGAGGAGCTGAATCTTGTTTACGAAAGAGCTCCAAAAAAACAAAGTAAATAATCATCAGCCAAAATAATACGCTGGCCACCCCGAAATAATCCTTTGAAAGGTAATGAAGCAATATGAGGAACCCAATGGTATAAGCCGCCATAACCCATAACAATTTTAATATATCCAAGAGCCCCTTATTTTTCTTATAGATGAACCGAACAATATAGGTAGTTACAATTCCGAGCATGCCAAGTAAAAGTATTTCATTCGCGTATTCTAAATGGAGAATTTTCAGCATACCACCGATCAATGAAACGACAAGGCAAAACAAAATCACTTTCCAATACACCGTCTTTTGAATCTGGCTATTCATGATGAGCATGAAAATTCCTAAAAGCTGCGCTATGTAAAGGCTCCAGCTTGTTAATGTGATCCCAAAATTATTTTTCATCAGGAAGAAATCCGAATAGTTTCCAACCAGCGCCGTTCCAAGGCATACCGCCATCAGGGCGATTATTATTTTATTCGCTAAGGTCAATCTTTTAGTTTGCTGCCGTATTTTTTGCAACCATTTCCGAAAAGCTTTTCGCTGCATTGGTAAAATCGGAAGGCATCAAAATTACGGTGGTTGTATTATTGTCGATTCCTATTTCGGAGAGCATTTGCATGCGTCGCAGCTCCAGGGCCACCGGGCTTCCTTCCATTACTTTGGCTCCCTGGGTTAATTTTATGGAAGCCTCCAGCTCCGCTTCTGCCTTCACGATACGTGCCCTTTTTTCCCTGATAGCTTCTGCCTCGCGCGCCATAGCCCTTTGCATTGCTTCCGGAATTTCTACATCCTTCATCTCCACCATCTCGATTTTAATACCCCAGGATTCCGTATTCGCATCCACGATCTTTTGCAATGTTCCATTGATTTGCTCCCGTTCTCTTAGTACTTCATCCAGTGTATGCTGGCCAATTATATTTCGCAGCGCGGTTACAGAGAACTGGTATACCGCTTTATTATAGTCGGCCACCTTGATAATGGCGTTTTCTGGGTTGGTGATTTTGAACCAAAGCACGGCATTCACCTTAATCGTCACACTGTCTTTTGTTATCGTTTCCTGCTGTTCCAGGTCCACCGTTTTGGTTCGGATATCTACCCTTTGTTGCCTTTCAATAAGGGGAATGATCCAATACAGACCCGGCCCTTTGATGGATTTAAAACGGCCAAGCCTGAATATCACGGAGCGCTGATATTCCTGTGCAATACGTAATCCTGATAAAAGGATCGCGATGATAATTCCGAGAGCTGGTAAAAATTGCATATTCTTTTTTGTTTACTACTAAATGATTTATTGATCATCATTCAGTTTCAATACTAATTAAAATAAACCAAACGTCCTTTCGCGAAATTAATTAAATTCCGATTTAATTTATTTTAACTGAAGATACAGATAGAAAATCCGGTTTCCCGAAAGATAAATATAAAACAACTAAAGAAGAAATGAATTTATTATATTTGAGCGATCCTTTATATCAAAAGTTCTTAGCTGAAAAATATCCTAATGTGGTTAGAAGAATTAATAGATTTAAAAATAAAGAAATGGTTCAGAATTTAATTAAGAAAATTTCCACTTCAGATATAGAAGAAAAAAAATTGAATCAGTTACTTGATGCCTTGGATAATTCTGGGGAATATTTTGTTACTAACCGTCATAAGGTAGATGATATAACCGAATACTATAATGGAAGTAAAAGCATTCTACTTGAATTTTTAGGGGATATGATGGAAACAGGAATATATTATCAGGGCGAACAAGGCCAATACCGTAACCCGGAAGAAAAAAAACAAGTTCTTGAACTTTTTACTTACCCCATTGGCGTTTTGGATTTTGCGCCAAGCAAAAGTTCAGGATTGAATTTAGAGGCTTTTCATTTTATTGAGGCAAGGGCTTTGATGAAAACTGCGGCTTGGTTTAATATAAAGTTTGAGGATATTGATAAGAATTTGAAGGCTTATTATGCAGGGATTTTTAAGAATGAGGGTGATTGGAATAGTTTTAAAAATGAGCACTTGATGAAATTTTATGAAAACTGTTAAGTCTAAGTTTTATTTTATTCTTATTAGTTGCTTTATTAACTTAAACCTAAATGGTCAAACATTTGATATTGCATCAAGATGTGATTTAAATGGTTATTATAAAATGATTGATTCAATTTATATTCAAAAAAGAGGTATAAATGGATCTAATAGCAACAATTATTTTAGAACATTAGATAAAAGATTTGATAGCATTGTACGGCTTTCCAATCCTTCTTGGCATTTTGATTTAGTTTATTATAGAGACACATTATTTTTTAATTACTGGCAGGAGAAACTCAAAAAGGAAAATAAACTCTATTATACTAATCCTCCAAACTTACTTTACACCCCGCCCCAATTATCCCAAAGCCGCATCGCAAGTTTAACACCTTATGATAGCATGACCTTCTATTATTTTACCTGGTATACCATTAAAGCAGATTGGGATATGGCCACCATGTTAGGGGAGCATCGCAGCCATAGTTATACCAAAGAAAAAGATGCGGAAGTAAACGGCGATTTGCCGGATGGCTTATGGCACTGGTACGATAGTGCAGGGTATAACCGGGTTTATATATTACGCAAATTAGTATTGCAACGCACCCCTTGTGCCTGGATAATCACAGCTTATAAGGATCAATTTTATACGCCCGATAAGCTGCACCCGGCACAGGATAGCTTCGATATAATGATGAAGGACGGGAAAGAACGATTTAAATTTGAATACGAAAGTACCTATGCCCAATGCATGACAGCCGATGAATTGATTGAATGGAATTACCCATTGGATTTTTGTGGTAAAAAGGATTCGCATATTATAACCGGGCAATATCGTTTGGATAATGCAATATGGCAATACGCCAAAATTGAATTGCAGGAAAAGCAGGCCAAGGTTTTAAATTGAAAGGGAAACGATGCAGTGATAATGTTCTCACCAATAATTTTATTGTAAAATTTAATGACGGCACTTTTAAAACCTACTACTTGCCATACTACTTTTATATACATAAGTATTATATTCGGCAATGGTCAGCAGAGGAATAAATTGTGTCAATCCTTAAAACTGTCCAATTATAAAAAATGCCATTTTCCCAAAAAAATTTGCGTCCAGTGAGCTAAAATGCAATCTCTACAAAGATTTCAAAACACTGATGGACACAAATTCTTTAACCGCATTGCGATTCAAAGTGCAAGTAAATAAATTTTCGGGAATCTTATCTAAAGGGCTCTCGAAAACGCTTCCGGACCTTTAGGTAAGTTTATTCCCTGATTGATTATTTTTGGAGAAACTCCAGTCAATTATAAAAAATTCCTATCCTCTTTTTTCCTAAGTAATAATTCGTTTTATTTGCATTTAGAATTAATCTAAATAATAATCGAAATTGCTAACGCTGCGTGATTTAAAAAAAGGTGAATATGCCACCATCGAGCATATTACCGATTCGGCATTACGGCTCAAATTGATGGAGATGGGCTGCCTTCCGGGAGAAACGGTGAAGCTGGTTCAGCTGGCCCCCCTGGGTGATCCTATGGCTATAGAAGTGCAGGGTTACCGCCTGAGCTTGCGCCTGAGTGAGGCAGGTTCCATAGAGATTAAGCGAATAACTAAAGAACCTAAAATTATTACCCCTATTTCTTGAAGGACCACGTAAATACGAATTTAAAGGTAGCCATCACCGGTAATCCCAATTGTGGTAAAACATCCGTATTTAATGCACTTACCGGTTTAAACCAGCAGGTAGGTAACTATGCAGGAACTACGGTGGATAAGAAAACGGGGGTGTTGATCTATAATAAAACCCAGAGGGCTAAAATTATCGATCTTCCAGGCACCTACAGTATTTATCCCAAAAGCAAAGATGAAGAGATTGCGATTGAGGCCATCATAAATCCGGAAAGTAAAGATGCTCCGGATATTATCCTGGTGGTATGTGATGCCTCCAACCTGAAAAGGAATCTTTTGTTTTTCACCCAGGTAGCCGACCTGGGCATGCCTGTGATCCTGGTGCTAACGATGCTGGATATCGCGGAAAAGAAAGGACTTGATATCAATCTAATTTTATTATCGCTTAACCTCGGCGTGAAGGTGGTGGCCGTGAATCCACGTAACGGCAGGGGAATAGAAAAATTGAAAGATACGATCTTCAATACCCATCGGCTCACACAAAACAAGCTGATCGATATTTACAGCCTCGCTCCGGAGATGATTGCCGGAGAAAAAAAGCTGCATCCTGCCTACAGCGATTACCAATGCTTGCTTAACCTTTATAAAACAAAACGAGATATACTGGAGGACATCCTTTCGCAAGAAACCATCAAACGCTATGATGCCATTAATGATGTGCTCCTGGATAGCGTCACCCAGAAAATAATTGAGAAGGAACAATTCAGCAATAAGCTTGATAAGATACTAACGCACCGTATCTGGGGATATGCTATCTTCCTATTCATCCTGTTTCTCATTTTTGAAAGTATATTCTCCTTCAGCAAATTCCCGATGTTATGGATCCAGGATAGCTTCAGCTGGTTTGGAAATTATTTCGCGAAACATTTCCCGGAAGGGCCATTGAATAACCTGATGGTGAATGGGGTGATCGCAGGCTTAAGCGGGGTGATCGTGTTCCTTCCGCAGATCATTTTACTGTTCGCATTTATTGCTATCCTCGAAGATACAGGCTATATGGCGCGTGTAAGCTTTATGATGGATAAGCTGATGCGCAAGGTGGGAATGAATGGCAAAAGCGTTGTGCCTTTGATAAGCGGGGTAGCCTGTGCCGTCCCCAGCATAATGGCCACACGCAATATCGAAAACTGGAAGGAAAGGATCATTACCATTATGGTCATCCCCTTAATGTCGTGCAGCGCCCGTTTGCCGGTGTACACCCTCCTGATCTCGCTTATTGCACCCGACAAAAATATTTGGGGAGTTATTAATATCCAGGGATTGATCCTTATGGGGATGTACCTGATTGGCTTTTTCTCCGCCATTGCGGCGGCTTGGGTGATGAAATTTATCATCCGTTCGAAAGAACGGAATTTTTTTATCCTCGAGCTACCAACTTATAAAGCGCCCAGGTTGAAAAATATTTTGCTTACGCTAGTGGAGAAATCAAGGACCTTCATCTGGGAAGCGGGTAAGGTGATAGTAGCGGTTTCTATCGTGCTCTGGATGGCTGCCAGCTTCGGGCCTGGCAAGAGCTTTGAACGTATCGAAGAAAAATATAAATCAGATTTCTATATTAAAAATTTCAGTGAAAAAGAAATATCCAATGCCGAAAAAAGTGAGAAGCTATTCGCTTCTTATGCGGGACATTTCGGACGATTTATTGAGCCTGCCATCAAGCCGCTGGGTTTCGACTGGAAAATAGGGATTGCGCTTTTCAGCTCGCTGGCAGCGCGTGAAGTATTCGTAGGTACGATGGCCACAATATATAATTTGGGGGATGATAGCAATAGCATGAATATCAGGCAGCGTATGATGGATGAAATAGATCCGGTTACACAAAAACCAAAATATACAGTGGCAGTCGCCTTCTCTCTTATGCTTTTCTATGCGTTTGCTTTGCAATGTATAAGCACCATCGCCACCACCTGGAAAGAAACCAAAACCTGGAAATGGGCAACGATACAATTTTTGTATACTTGCACCCTGGCGTATTTGGTGAGTTTGGTGGTGTATCAGGCTTTTCGGTAGTGGTTAGCGATACAGCAGTGCAGATATACTACGCTAAAACTTGAAACCATTACTCAATAATCAATTCCCATACCCATTACCCAGCACCTAATATCCTTAACCCGCATCCATGAAGCAATATATTCTCTACCATTTCAAATTCTGGCGATACCTCGTTATTTCCGTAGGCTTGGTATTAACTATTATATTCGGAACACTCTATTGGGCTGATCAAATTTTTACTGACCTCGACGGATGGGTTGTAGTTAATATTATCATACTAATCTTTGCAAGCCTGGTTCTAAGCCTTATCCTGGGGGCAAGGCTCTCCATCTACACTTATGAAATTGGCATGAACAGCGAAGGCTTTGAGATGAAAATAAAATCGCCGTTT
>JBBRJE010000168.1:0-6730 GCA_038219845.1 Bacteroidia bacterium | reverse complement strand
AATGAAACAGCCATGCTCACCACCTTTAACGAGGTGGACATGAAACCTATCATGGATCTGCGTTCCAAATACAAAGATATGTTCAAGGAAAAGCACGGCGTGGGATTGGGCTTTATGTCTTTTTTCACCAAAGCATGCTGTGAAGCCTTATTAGCTTTCCCCGGTGTGAATGCACAATTGGAGAATGACAATATCGTTTATTACGATTATTGCGATATCAGCGTTGCAGTGAGCACGGAGAAAGGCCTGGTGGTTCCGGTATTACGCAATGCGCATAAGATGTCGATGCCGGAAATAGAGAAAGAGATATTGAAAATCGCCGGCAAGGCACGCGATGGAAAACTCAGCATTGAAGAAATGACCGGCGGTACTTTTACCATCACAAACGGCGGCGTATTCGGAAGTATGCTCTCCACACCCATTATCAATGCGCCACAATCTGCTATCCTGGGAATGCATAATATCGTGGAACGCGCCGTTGTTAAAGACGGACAGATTGTAATACGACCCATCATGTACATCGCCTTAAGTTACGATCACCGCCTTATCGATGGAAAAGAAAGTGTGAGCTTCCTTGTTAAAGTGAAACAAACCCTCGAGAATCCTGAACGCCTCTTATTAGAAGTATAACACCAGCAGCACATGACGGAAAATAAAGCGCCTTACCTTATTGAGCTAAAATCCATCGGTTCGCCCGACCTGGGCTATATCTCTATTGCAGAACCATTGCACAATATACCCTTTGAAATCAAACGCGTGTTTTGGAGCTATTATACGCCTCAGATGATCACCCGCGGAAGGCATGCCCATCATAACCTGCAACAGGTGCTGGTGGCCGTTTCCGGCAAAATTGTAGTCACCAACGAAACACCAGCCGGAGATACTACCGTTCATGTTCTGGAGAATCCAAATATGGGCTTATACATCCCGGCCATGCACTGGCATGTTATGCAATTCAGCCATAGCGCGGTGATGCTGAGCCTGGCCTCCATGGATTATGATGAAAAGGATTATATCAGGGAATATAATGAGTTCAAAAAATATTAGCATCCATAAAAGTTCATTCGTGGCAAGCACAGATATTGGCCAGGGCACAAGGATCTGGGCTTTTGTAAATATTTTAGAAGGCGCCAGCATCGGTGAAAATTGTAATATCTGTGACCATTGTTTTATTGAGAATGATGTGATCATCGGCGATCATGTAACCCTTAAATGCGGCATCTATTTATGGGATGGAATCACCATTGAAGACTATGCATTCATTGGTCCTAATGTAGTATTCACGAATGATATCCGACCGCGAAGCAAGCAGCATAAGCCCGCTGAACGCACGATTATTTCTAAAGGGGCTTCCTTAGGTGCCAATTCCTCTATCTTAGCCGGTGTACATATCGGCAAATTTGCCATGACAGGCATAGGCTCGGTAGTTACCCGCAATGTACCCGACCACGCTTTGGTATACGGAAACCCTGCAAAATTTAAAGGCTGGGTAGATGAAGACGGTGAAAAACTTATAGAAGAAAAAGAAGGACTTTGGAAAAACGGTAATAATAAATATTATGAAGAGAAGGATGGAATATTGAAACCACAAGAATAAAATCATGAAAATAAAATGGTGGTGGTATATTGTTCCTTTCCTTGCATTACAAGTCCCATTTGCCTTCAGCCCCATGTGTGTATGGGATAGCGCGGTACAGCAACATTTATATAATTCGAATAATTTCGACTGTGCTAAAAAATTATTTTACGATAGCGGGGTACCTTTAAGCTATTATGAGATGCTTCCAATAGCAGGCCTTTCCCACTTCCTTCTTTACTTTAAACTTTTTTCCATCACGCTCTTTTGCATGGGCAGCCTAGCCACCGCCAGGCTATTAGAAAAATTAAAAATATTCCAACCCTTCGAGATATATTGTATCGCCGTATTGACTTTCTTTTATCCGTCATATGCCTTATGGCAACATTTTATTATGTTCCCGTATTATATATCGCTGCTGGCTTTTACCCTGGCCACAGTTTCCTTTTTAAACTTTAATGAAACACGCAGAGTCTCCGGGTCGGTGATCACTTTAGCGCTTTTGCTCATCGCCTTTAATATCCAATCTTTCCTGGTATATCATTATGCTTTGCTTGCGGTATTTTTCTTTTTCGGATATGCTACTGAAGAAAAAATTTTCGCCCGCATACTTTCTTTTTTAAGATACCATGGGGTCTTCATTTTATTTCCATTGCTGTATTATTTTACAATAAATCATTTTTTTCCTAAGGCCGGCTTCTATAAGGAAGATGGCTACAATACTATTACTACAGATGTGCCACTGGTTGTTAAAGAGCTGGCCAAAAGCCTCGTGAATGTTTCGATCACGCCCTTATACGATGCAATAAAATATCTTAAATCTGATTTGATAAGCTCCTTGATTTATCTGGGCATTGCGGTCCTTATTAGTTTGATCCTGATTAAAAAAATTAAAGCTGTATCGGATGGAAATTTTTCAATGAAACTGTTTCTAATTGCATTCGTTCTTGCCATATTCACACTGCTGCCGTACGCTTTAGTAGGTAAGCATGTATCCACCCACGGCTATGAATCCCGGCATTCGCTATTGGCACATACTTCGCTTTTAATCTGCTTCATTATTCTATTCCGTTTGTTGGGAGCTGCAAAACAATATTTTGTATTCCTATTGATAGTCTTTTGTTTTTTTATGTTTTTAAAGCAGCAGGTGCATTGGGAGAACAGGTATAATAAATATGAAGCGATAGAAAAGCAAGTGGAAGGAAAAGAAGACAGCCTGGGAAATATTGTATTCATCACCGAAAAAAACCACTTCTGGGAAATGGACGAGTACCTGCGTTTCTATGAATGCAATATGATTTTGGAAGATGCCTTTCATAACCAAAATCATTTGGGTATCAACGATGAAAGAGAAGCTCATACGCCGACCCTGGCTCAAAAATACCTCGACAAATACCTGAAATATAAAGATTGCCTTTTTTTCTCGACATTCCATGAGGGCATGAAAATCACAGAAATAGAAATAGAAGAAAAGAAGGAAGATGATGCGATACTCTTTTTAAATGCACTGATGGTGGCGGATAAAAGAGCGTACTATGGCAACTATATTTCGGTGAATTTAAAGTGATTTCAAGTATACTCTTCATTGGATTCTTCGGTAAGCTCCCACCAATTATAATGCATTTTCGCTGCAAGGCCCCCTATAACAAGCATTAGCAGAATACTTTTTTGAAATCAGATTTCAATGATGTATTTTTGAGACTTAAAATTCTTTAAATTCATTCGTTGAAATCCATTAAATTATATCTCTTATTATTTCTTTTTGCTTTTATTGCCTGTTCCAAAAAACAGCAGGCCTCTAAAAGCAAAAGCAGCGGTGATCCCGATTCGCCTGAAGCGCGAGCCAGGGCTGCCACACAAAGGGGCTTTGAGGAAGCCTTTTATGAAGGTAATAAGCAGATGGTTCTGGGAAATCATAACGAGGCCATCACCCAGTTTAAAAGATGCATTGTCATCGATCCTAAAAGCGATGTGGCTTTATACCTGCTCGCCAAAGAATATTATGCCCTCCGACAATACACTACCGCCCTTCCTTATGCTCAGGAGGCAGTAATGCTGAATGCTAAAAATTTATGGTACCAGGTGATGGTAGCAGATAACCTGAAGCTCACAGGAAAAAGCTTTGAAGCCGCTAAGATCCTGGAGAATATCGGTGACAAATTTCATGGTAATGAGAACTATTATTTTGATGCGACGGAAGCTTATATCGTAGCCGCTAAATATAGTGAAGCCCTGCGCTGCCTCGATAAGCTGGAGAAGTTCAGCGGGACCAATGAGGATGTATCTTTTAAAAAGATCGACCTGTTCCTTAACATGAATAAAAAGGATCATGCCCTCGACGAACTTCAAAAGCTCATTGCTGCCTTCCCGAAACGAAGTCTGTATAAAGTGGCGCTGGCCCGGTTATATTTTGATTTAAAAGAAGATTCGAGAGCGCTGGAGATCATCAATAAGGTGCTGGCAGATGACCCTGAGCTGGCGGAAGCCCATTTGCTGCTGGCAAATATCTACCGTAGTGAAGGAGAAAAAGAAAAATCATACAAGGAACTGAAGCTCGTTTTTGCCAACCCTGATGCTGAGATTAAACAGAAGCTGGAAATCATCTCCGCCTATATTCAAAACATCATGCATAACCCGGGCGCAAAGGAACAGGCGTTGGAACTGGGCGCCATATTGGTTAAAACCCATCCGGATGATGACGCCTGCAATATGGCATATGCCGATATTTTGTATACTGCGGAGAACTTTACTTTAGCGAAAAAATATTATCTCATAGCACTGGAAAAAAATAAAGCTAATCTTAATCTCTGGCAGAACCTGCTCGAATGTGAAGACCAGCTTAAAGAATATGATAGCGCCAGGAAGCATGCAGATGAAGCATTAGATGCCTTTCCCAATCAAACCATATTTTATTATTTTAAAGCCTGGTTTGCATTTAAATTGAAAGATTATTCCACAGCGGCTCTCACAGCCAAAAATGGCATCGATATCGGTAGCGATAAGCCCCAGCAGATCCTTCAGCTTTACAGCATCATTGGAGATGCGAATAATGAGCTGAAAAATTATGCGGCAAGCGACGAAGCTTTTGAAAAGATACTGGCGCTCGATCCCAATAATTTACAAACCCTGAACAATTATTCTTATTATTTATCCCTGCGCAGGCAGAAGCTTGACAAAGCGGAAGCGATGTCGAAAAAAAGCCTGGACCTTGATCCAAACAATGCCTCTTACCTTGATACTTATGGCTGGATCCTATACCAGGAAAAGAAATATACCGAAGCAAAAACGTATATTGAAAAAGCTTTGGCACAGCTTCCTGACGATGGCATACTAAATGAACACCTGGGTGATATATATTACCAGCTTAATGATGCAGACAA
This sequence comes from Bacteroidia bacterium, assembly GCA_038219845.1. GTDB lineage: Bacteria > Bacteroidota > Bacteroidia > UKL13-3 > UKL13-3 > CAINMV01. Next base: position 1,774 of record JBBRJE010000168.1, on the reverse strand, counting down.
GGCTATTACCTATTGGAAACGCGCGCGCGACCATGGTAATAAATCGGCAACGCTGAATCAAAAAATTATCGACAAAAAACTTATTGATTAGCTATTATGAATTTAAAAAATCCCGCCCTCGCCCTAATAATCACCGCTCTTTTCATCTTTTCTGCCTGCAAGCACCACAAACAGATACAGCGTGCGAAAGCAGATGAGAAGCCCATCATTGTGCCTGCTTCTCTATCCTTATTTGATAGCCTGGTGATTCATGGTTTTAACTACCGCACCATGTCGGCAAAGATCAAAACCGATTTTAAGATCAATGACGGAAGTGAAATCAACCTGGCGATCACCATGAGGGCCGTGCATGATTCCGCCATATGGATGAGCGCCAGCCCGGCACTTGGAATTGAAGCAGCCCGCATTTTATTTACCCGTGACAGCATTAAGATCATGGATAAGATCCATGGCGAATATGCTAAAGAATCTTATGCCTTCCTCAAACGATTCTCAGAAGCCGACATCACATTTGATATGCTTCAGAACATGCTCACCGGCAACGCCGCATTTTTAAACAGGGGAATAAAAACTGATTCGGTTACTACCAGCTACCAGGCCCATTGTAATCAGAGCACAATGCTGGAAGAGCTTACGGCATCCAGGATTTTCCGGGTGATGAGCAATATCATCACCGACAATATAAATAAAGATAAGATCAATATCACTTATGGCGATTTTCAATTTGTTGAATTTGAATACCTGCCTTTCGATATCAGCATTGAAGCACTTTCCAAAGGAAAGAAAGCAACCATTTTGCTTAATTATTCCAATGTATCCGTTAACTTGCCTGTCGAAATAAAATTTAACATCCCCTCAAGCTATACCAAGATGCATTACTAATGATACCAAGGATTCTCATCTTAGCCATTTGCATTATTTTCACTTTTGGTGTGCCTGCACAATCGCGCAAGCAGCTGGAAGAGCGGCGTAAGCAAAAACAGCATGAGATAGAACAAACAAAGAATTACCTGAAGGAGAACGGGAGCAAGCAAAAAAAATCGTTATACGAATTGCAAACCCTGTCGAGGCAAATACAGGTGAGGCAGGAAATTATAAGCACCGCAGCGGGTGAAATTAATTTGCTCAGCAGCGAGATCGGTTACCTTGAATCCAATATCAAGAAGCTTGAAGATAACCTGGATGCTTTAAAAAAGCAGTATGGAGCCATGATCTATGAGGCTTATAAGAACCGCAGCATGACTGATAAAATAACGTTTGTGCTCTCAGGGAAAGATTTCAATGAAACCTACCGCCACCTCAATTATTTGCAGCAGATCGGCCGTTACAGCAAGCTTAAAGCGGCCGAGATCAGCGAGACACAGAATAAATTAAGCCAACGTATCGAAGAGCTCACAGGTACGCGGCATTCGAAGGAAGATCTGATTAATTCGAATAAAAGTCAGAAAGTGGAACTTGAATCAGATAAAAAGACCGAAGCCGTAATGCTCGCGCAGTTGAAAGGGAAAGAGACACAGATGCGCAAAGATCTTAAAGCCAAGGAAGCGCAGGTTGCTAAGCTCGACAGGGCCATCGCCAATGCCATTGCAAAGGAGATTGAAGAAGCGAGGCGGAGGGCGGCGGAGGAGGCCAGGAGGAAATCTGCTACTGGTACCACGACAAAAGAAACCAAATCGGAAACAAAAAAGGAATCCTCCTTTACCAATAGAAATAATACGGAGGCGGGTAATGCACTAAGCGCCGATTTCGAAAAAAACAAAAACCGCCTTCCCTG
>JBBRJE010000167.1:0-6778 GCA_038219845.1 Bacteroidia bacterium | reverse complement strand
AACAGGTTTGGAAATATAAAATATCTGACCCTAAAAAATGTATCAGAGTGATAAAAGATTTCGACAGCGTAGGATACTATATATGGATGAATAAAACCACCATCGTGTCGAACGTGCTGCCTGTGCCTTTTGCCTTATATGCGAATGTGCTTAACAATGATACCAATATCAGATTTTATATGGGAATAGGGCGATGCCTTCAAACTTTGAAGGACGAGAACACCGTATTCTATGTGCAGAAACGCGATTCGGCAAATTGGTATATCAACGCCCTGCAGCTTAATGATAATGAGCAGCCGCATCTTTACTATATCATTAAAACAATTCCAGCAGAAGAAGATTTTACGATTTTAAACGACGGCACCATCCTGATGTTCAGTAAAAAAAATCTATATAAGTTTAATATCGTGAAAGATACCCGGTGGATTTTTGTTCAAAGTTTTGAAGATGCCCCGGTTGACGGATTTTATCGCCTTGCCGTATCACCCGACCAAAGGTCGCTGGCCATTGTGGGAGATAAGGGAGTAAAACCGTAGGGGGTAATTGAGAATGGATAATTGACAATTGACAATGGATAATTGACAATTGAGAATTGAGAATGGACAATAGATAAAGACTAATCACTATATAGTTTGAGCCGCAGAAAAATAAAGCGTTTCGAGGAGATGAAAACCTTCTCCAATACATTTGAATACCCTGTTGAAATAAAAGGGAGATGGCATTCGGATGTCTTTAAGAATTCAAATCCCATTGTTCTCGAACTTGGATGTGGGGAGGGAGAATATCCAATTGGAATGTCAGCTATATTTCCTGAAAGGAATTTTATAGGGATTGATTTAAAGGGCTCCAGGTTATGGAAGGGAGCAAGGTATTGTATAGAGGCTAAGCAAGCAAATGCTGCCTTTATAAGATCTCGTATCGAGGTTATTGATACTTATTTTGAACCCGGTGAAATTGATGAAATCTGGATCACATTTCCTGATCCTCAACCCCGGGATAAATGGGAGAAGAAAAGACTAACTTCCGGGGATTATCTTAGCTTATATAATAGAATTCTTAAGCCCGGCGGATATATTCATCTTAAAACTGACAATGTTCAATTATACGAATACACCTTAGATTTATTGAAAACACTGGGGCATACGATCATATTTCATCATCAGGATATCTACTCTCTTTTCAATCTTGAACCGGAAATGATTATTGAAACTACGTTCGAAAAAAAGTTCAAAGAGATGGGAGAAAAGATAAAATATATAAGATTTCAGTTGAAGCTGTAGAGCGCGGTGGCAGCAGGCATAAGCTTTACTAGTGCAATGTTAATCTTATTCTGACGCTTACTTTTTTGATCGGCAATCTCTATTTCTTAATTACCGGTTTTGACCCGGATAAGGGTCAAACAATAATAGCCATGGGTGAAACCCTGGAAAGAGGTTGTGGTGGTTTACAACCCCCATGGGTTGAACATTTTAGTCCGTAAATTCAACCCCTATAGGGGTTGTACAGACCGTCTTCATTAAACCTCGGGCTTCACCCGGGGCTATTATTAGTTGACCCTTTCAGGGTGAATTCCTGAGCTAATCGAAATTGTATTGACAATAGAACCTGGGCTATTCTATCATTTGACTTTGACATTTTACACTTAACTTAACACTTGCTTTCTGTAGCAATAGTAATAGGGATTATGAATGATAACTGTTTCCGCTGTTACATTGTACCACTCCACTCTAGCACTATACCTTTGTCTCAACTTATTACCTTTTTATATCTCAATAAAAAACCCGCTTCAAAATTATGAAGCGGGTTTTTTAATTTATAATCTAATTTTTAAATTAACGGGTCACAGTAAACTTAACAGTTTGAACTGTACCGTCAACGCTGATATTAGCGAAATAAATTCCGTTAGCTAAGTCAGAAACGTTGATTGATTGAGTTTGAGTTCCGGCATCCATCTTACCTACAGTAACAGATGATAATTTTTTACCTAAGATATTCACCACCTCTATAGCCACATTGGCAGTTTTGGTTAATTTATATTCTACAGTAACAGCCTGGGCGCCATTAGAAGGGTTAGGATAAACCTGAACATCTTTTAAATATTCTTTTGCAGCAGCATTAATACCTACATTGGTTGAGGTGATCTTCATATCCAGATCAGGAATTAAGCTGGTAGTATAAGCGTTGCCGCTGATAAAGGTGCCATTCCATGTGCCTCCGTTATTGTAACGTATTTGTGAGAATGCAATCAGGCCATTATTATAAACCCGGTTATAAGAAGAATCATCGGTTGTAGATTGGTTATATCCGGCAGTTTCCTGGGCCATAAACACACGAAACTCATTCATCTTATTCTTTACTTTAAAAAGCGTGGTATCAAAATCTGCATTCATGGTGTCACCCACATTGGTGGCCTGGCCTGCAACATACTTATAAGAAGCCATTCCAACGCCACGGGCAGGAATTGAAAGGGCTGGGCTTAATACAACAAATTTAATTTTAGAGGTGCTGGCGGTATCAGCAATAGTTAAAGGGATTTTCACCGTTTTGTAAGGGGTGGCACCTAAATTATTTATATAATCATAAGCAACCGTAATCAGAACTACCTTATTTGAAACCAATGAGTAATATTTGGCAGCGCTTTGGGCATAAATTTGAATCACTAAGGTATCCACTACATTTGGATTTGGATTGTGGCGACGGTATCCATAGCGTACAGCAACAGAATCCATGGTGTACTTGGTGTAGCGGTTGCTTTGGAATGGTGCACCGCTATAGCAATCGCCGCGTGGGTCGATAACCATACCCAGGTGGTGGGTAAAAACATAATCGGCAGACACAACTCCTGTAGTAGAGTTTTTAGTTACAGTTTGAACTGTGGAATCATTAAACATATTCCAATAATATGTTTTCGGAGTACCCAGGCCTGAAGCTGTAAGGGCATCGATGTAATTGTACCAGCCCCCATCGGTAGCATTGGTTTTATTTAAAGCATGTTGAATGAAATAGGTTTTCGACTGCTCATAAGATTGTTTTTCAAAGGCCGACATCTCGTTGCCTTTAGGTGCCACTAAGGTTTGAGCGAACATTTGTAAGCTAAGGGCTGCAAGAATAAATGTAAAAATACGTTTCATGATAATTTAGTGATTTGAAATTTGTAATGCAAAAATAATAAAAATTTAATAGGATAGTTGATAATAAATGTAAACGTGAAAAAGGCTGCAATGGTTGCATGATGACAGGAATTTGACATTAGGTATCTTCCTTGATATTTGTTATTTGTATAAGTTAACAGGTAGCATGATCATTATCCCAACTGCAAATTAGCGATGTTTAATTTTTCAAATCATCCCCCAAACAGGGTGCTTATACCAATTTTTTATCTATCCATTTTCCATCATCTTCAATGATCTTTATCAGCTCATCAACGGCGGTTTCTTTATTAATTCCTTTCTTAATTATATCTTTTCCTTTATAAAGTGTTATTTTCCCTATACCGCTGCCTACATAGCCATAATCAGCGTCCGCCATCTCACCGGGCCCGTTGACGATGCATCCCATGATCGCAATTTTTAAGCCTTTCAAATGATCTGTCCGGGAACGAATAAGCGCCGTGGTTTCCTGCAAATCGAAGAGGGTGCGGCCGCAGCTGGGACAACTTATATATTCTGTCTTACTTATCCTGGTGCGCGTGGCCTGCAGGATACCGAAGGCAATGCTATTGGTTTTACCCAGTGAAGATTTTGCATTGTGAAGCATGATCCCTTCCCCAAAGCCATCCACAAATAAGCCTCCGGCATCAATAGCTGAAAACAGGGTAAATGCCTCATCTGTGGCTAAATCATAATTACGGATTATCACCACGGGTAATTTACATCCTATTTTATTCATCACAACAAACATGAATTTCATTGGCATCATGCCCAATTCATTGTCAACAAACAAGCAAATGATTACATTATTAAATTGCTTCAGCATTTCCATGGATTCCACATCGCCCACGGTGACCCCAACGAAATTCATCACCGCATGCCTTGGGTTCTCCAGGAAGGCTTTAACAGTAACAAATAAAGGGAAGCCTGATTTATTGGCCTCTTCATTCATAAGCCATGTTTCTGCATTAAATATAGCTTTCAAGCCATTGGGCAGCATGAATGGTATGTGTGTGTTTCCTGCATAGATATAGTCTGCAGCCATATCGTTCATATGCCATTTATCGGATATCGGATCATAGGAATGTCCAATCTGTTGCAGTTCAAATTCAGTGATCTGACTTAGATGAGCCAGGTGTGCAATAACCCGGGGTACATTATCTCCGCCGAAATTGGAAACAGGCATAGCCTTTCTGCGTACATAATCATAAGGGCTGAATTCATCAAACTTTTTCAGGTCGATCAAATATTCATCCGGTGCGTTTTCATATCGCTCGGCTAAAATTTTAGCCACAGGCAATTCAAATTCCGGATCTTCCGTAAGTGAAACGCGAATGGTATCACCGATCCCTTCTTCGAGTAAGGTGCCAATACCCACGGCGCTTTTAATTCTCCCATCTTCACCGTCGCCTGCCTCGGTTACACCCAGGTGCAGCGGGTAATGCATATCTTCAGCTTCCATTTTTTGTACCAGCAAACGGTAAGCATGGATCATCACTTGAGGGTTGCTGCTTTTCATGCTTACCACGATCTCATGAAAATCATTTTCACGACATATCCTAATGAATTCAAGAGCGCTTTCCACCATGCCCAAGGGGGTATCACCATAACGGCTCATGATCCGGTCGCTGAGGCTGCCATGATTGGTGCCGATGCGAAGGGCTGTTTTGTGTTCCTTACACAATAGCACCAATGGGGTGAATCGTGCCCTTATCCTTTCTATTTCTTCATTATATTCCTGATCATTATATTCCAGGGTTTCAAATTTTTTCTTATCTACGTAGTTGCCGGGATTCACCCGAACCTTTTCTACAATAACAGCTGCTACCTCAGCGGCATTGGGCGTGAAATGGATATCCGCCACCAGTGGCGTATCGAAACCCTTAGCACGCAAAGCGTTTTTGATAAACAATAAATTTTTAGATTCATTGATGCTGGGCGCGGTAAGCCTTACCAGCTCACAGCCGGCTTCAATCATACGAACAGACTGGGCCACGCTGGCATCGGTATCCATCGTATCGGTGGTGGTCATGCTTTGTATACGCACGGGGTAATTGCTACCCATTTTCAGATTTCCAATCGTTACATCAACGGTTTTTCTGCGTTTCATAATGTATGCAAAGTTAGTGTAATTGAGCCATTAGTGTTTCCTCCTATACTACTGCATTGAAATAGTACTACTGCGCATAGTTATAAGTGTTAAAGTTTTGTTGAATTAATTTTTATTGCGTTTTTCTTTTCGATTAGCAAGGAACAGAAGTAAAATATTAAACGAAACGACTCCAATAAACCCTGACAGTCCAATGATAAAATAAGGATCATCGAAATTATATCCGGCTAGCAATGTATAATAATAAAAGAAGTAGAGAAATATGACAGAAAAAAGAATAAGGAAAAGAATACGTAAGAGTTTTAAAATTTCTTTTGGCTTGAGGTAGTTAAAATAGGAAATGGTAGATAAAGTGGCTGTTAAAATTAAAATAATGATAATTCCAAGTTGAAAAGCTTCCCTGAGCCCTTCAAATTCATGTTCGGCGAAAACCGGAAAAGGAAGAACAATGAGAAAAAGAAAGTAAAGTAATTTTTTCATTGAATCCTTTAATGCGAATGTTTATTTATGTTTCTGCGAATTACTTCACTGCCATTTCATCCACGAATTTTACAAACTTATTAATCTCATCCATGGAATTATAAATATGTGTAGATATCCGGATGCAATTCACATTATTTTCAGGCACCACCCGCACCCTGAAATGCGCTTCCCCGGCTTCAGTCTGGAATTTCGAATAGTTCATATTCTTAAGGCGGAAAGCGATGATGGCGGCGCGCGACTCCTTCTCTGTGGAGGTAAGCATTTCAATATTATTATTCTTCAGGCCAATCAGTTCCTGCTGCAGGTGAGTAGCCAGGTATTTCACGCGGGTTTCCACTACAGCCATCGTGAGTGAATCCAAAAAATTAACAGCGGCATTCACTCCTGCCCAAAGTGCACCATTTTGTGTTCCGTATTCAAATCGATGGGCAGCATTTGCATAACCCTTCAGCAGAGGCATAGGAGGTTCCACTACATTCCATCCGCTATCGCTTCCAGCTCCTACAAAGTAAGCCTGGATGCTTTCGAGCGCCTCCTTCCTGATAAATAGAAACCCCGTTCCTTTTGGTCCGCACATCCACTTATGGCAACAGCTGGCATAAAAATCACAACCTAGCTCATGCAGGTCAAGGTCGAGCATGCCCGGGCCGTGAGCTCCATCAACGAATACACGTATATTTTTTTCTTTGGCAAGCGCGATGATCTCTTTTATAGGTTGCACCTGGCCTATGGTACAAACAATATGAGGTACAGCGATCACTTTTGTTTTTTTAGTGATTTTCTTTTTAAGATTTGAAAGCGTTTCTGCCGCATCCTTTCCCAACTCGAAATAATTCACTTTCAACTGATGCACCTTAGCACGGTTTAACCATGGCAATGCCCCGCCTACATGCTCGTGGTTGGTAATCAAAATCTCATCATCCTTTTTCAGATCGAGGCCCCAGCAAATGATATTGATGCCTTCCGTAACATTATGGGTAAGGCAAATCTCATCCTCCCGGGCATGAACAAATTTAGCCAGGAATTTCCTGCTTTC
>JBBRJE010000166.1:0-6786 GCA_038219845.1 Bacteroidia bacterium | reverse complement strand
CCTGAATCTTTCGCGCTTCATCGAGGCCTTCCATTTTTTGTACAGTCCCGTTTTTAAATTCAAAGAAATATAATATAGCATGCTTAAATTCTTTGGGCTCTTCAATTTCGACAGGCTTTTCGGTCAGGAATTTATAATAAGCATCATATATATCTATGCCCGAAACCCATGGAACAATATGCGATGGGATCAGACTGCCACCACCACGGCAGGCGGCCTCCACCAACCAGAAATCTGTCTCTTCCTCATTCACAATATATTCTGAATGGGTGATTCCAAATTCAAGCCCTGTTTTTTTAATAAAATGATTATGGAATTCATACAGCTTTTTCAAGAGTGCAGAATTCAGGCTGGCCGGGTATCTTAATTCGGATGCGATGCCTGTTCGAAAATGCTTTTTCGAGCTGGTAGCCAGGGTATAATGCTTATGATTATTACAGATCCCTTCCACTGTAATTTCTTTCCCTTTCACAAATTCCTCAACAATGATATAATCCTGGCTGCTGAATGAGATCGCTTCATCAAAGAGCTTATGAATATCTTTCAGATTATGCTTATCTATTTTAAAAACCCCGCGGCTTGATTGCGCATCAGCCGGCTTGATTATAATATTTTCAGGTGTTTCAAAATAAAAGGAGAGCAGGTCGTTTACAGTGAACGCCTTACTGAATGCCGGGTAATGCGCTTTATAATGCTTTTGAAGGAAATCCCTGTTTTCAAATTTATTAGAAAATATTTTTACCGCTTCCGGATCATTTCCCTTTGTACCCAATTTCTGCGATAGGGTTGCAACGGTGATCGTACTCACATCAGTTTGGTCGGAAGTGACAAATTCAATTTCAAAATCGTTTTCTTTGATAAGGTGATAAATTTCGTCGTGATCTTTCGCATCATATACCATATGTATATCCGCTTCCGGCACGCAGGGTGAATGCGTATAGGGGTCAACCAAAATTATTTTATGCCCTTTATTCTTTAAATACCGGAACCAGGGCAATTGCCATTTGCCACCGCATATAAAAAGAACATATTTAGTTGAATCAGGCATTGTGATATTCTTAAATTACTATTTATTTTTAGTGCGTTCTATTTTCGTGCTCCGAGGATCCTGTTTCTAATTTCATCAAAGGTGCGGAATGCAGCAATAACAAGCATTGTAGGCTTCTTACTTTGAAGAATAAGATATGACAGCAAATGAATTCAATATTTCAATCTTTTTCAAATATAAACCACCTTCTCCCTATCAACTTCCTTGTCCTTTCTCATATACACCGTAAATTCGTATGGCATATGATCATTTCTTAAAACAATATTATTGGAGAATTTATAGCATATATCCAATATTTTTCCCGGGTTGGAATGAAAGGTATGCGCTAATGGATAATCCACCTTATCTGATAGGAAATTCACTGCAAAGCCCTTCGATGTAAGGCTGTTTAATTTGGATAGTGTTTCTTCAATAAAATGATATTCGTGCTGGTGCTGTAATTTATGATTGAAAACCCCGGAAGAAAAGATGAAATCAAAATGCTGATCATAATTATCCTTTATAATATCACCGCAATAAAAATCAGATTCAGGATATACGCTTTTACCCATTCGAATTAAATTCTCATTGATATCAATACCCGTATATCTTATATTTTGCAATTTTTTATTATTGATCAGGAACCCGTAAAAATCTCCGAACCCACATCCAAAATCCGCTATGGTGCTGCCTTCCAGCTCTGCATACCATTCACATATCAAGGCTTCAAAACGAATATCATTCTTCATTCTGCTCCAGCCCAGCGCCATTTCTGAGTAGCCGAATTCTTTCAGCCGCTCATTATATCTTTGTATTGTTTCCTGTTTATCGAGCTCCTCCACAATTTAAAAATTTATTTTTTCTTCTACAATATAATTGGGCCTGGCTTTCACCTCTTCGAAAATTTCACGCATATATTCTCCCATGATCCCAAGCAATAACATGATGATGCTTCCAACAAAAAAAATGGATACGATCACTGCAGTAAATCCCAGAGGCACATCATAAATAAACTTCAGAGATAAAAAATATGCCCCTGCCACTACAGACAAAATTGAAGTTATGAGTCCAATATAAATTCCAATAGACAATAATTTAGTGGAAGAGCTCAGAATACCTAAGCGGGCCAGCTTCACCATCTTTCTGAAATTATAATTTGATTTTCCCGAAGCCCTGGGCTGATGCACCACATCTACTGTGGCCGATTCGAAATTAAGCCAATAAAACATGCCTCCGATGAAACGGTTTTTTTCTGGCATCGACAAGTAGGCGTCAACCACCGTTCTTTTCATGATGCGGAATGTACCAATCTCAGGATCATGCTTCACACCCGACAAGCCTTGCATGATTCGATTCACAAAGAGTGAAGCGGCTCTTTTTAATGCCCCATCTTTCCTGTTTTTACGTTTGGCATATACGATCTGTACATTTTTTTTAAGGAGTGTATCATATAAGGCAATGATATTCTGCGGCTCATCCTGACCGTCGCAATCCATCATTACCACATATTCATATTGGGTTAAAGAAAGTCCGGCAGTAAGCGCACTGTGCTGCCCGAAATTTCTGCATAAGCGCGCAATTTTAATATTTACATCTCCGGCAGCAAGCGCCTTCATTACCGTCCATGAATTATCTGTGCTCCTGTCGTCCACTAAAATAATTTCATAGTTCCCCGGCATTTCCTTAGCACCGGCGCTTACTGGTGGGAAGATGGTGAAGCCCGAATCGAATTGGGATTTGATGACTTTGATGATCTCCGCACATAAATTTTTCAGTGGTGGGCCTTCATTATAAACGGGAATAACAATGCTGATCATATTAATGGCTGAAAGGGATAGACTTTATTTTTTCCCGCAAAATTTCAGGTAAGACTTCGGGCATGCTCATGTATTTTTTCAAACATACCGTGTCATAGGTGTTCCATTTTAGGGTATTGATGCAGAACGACCAGATGTCCTCCTGCAATTCAATCAATTCAAGGCGCGCAAAAGTTTCTTCAGTGACTAATTTATTTTCTATGATGGTGCAGCCTGAATCATCACATACCATAATTCCTCCATTCAATGCGGCGGCCTGTTCTGCTGCAGCCGCAACTACCTCTACAGGAGGCTCGATGTTTTTATTAAAACAGCCCAGGGGGCTATATCCCTTGCACCAGATGGCAAACCCATATTTTTTCAGGTCGGGAATATCGCGCATCAAGCCCTGCACTACCACACCTTTCACCTTTTTATACAAGATTAAATATTTTGATACCAGGTCACCGAACAATGCTTTCCCGTTACAGTTAAAGGCATCCACATAGAGAAAACAATTGTCCGGCAATTCGCGGATCTGTTCGTGGATGGGCCAGTTGGATTCGCTATGGGCATATACATAATGAATTTTCCCTGCCACATGCCGCCCCGGATTGATCGGTGCAAGACCGGGTACCACGCCCTTCTTGCCTAATGCATCCGCCACTTCCGTGCTGGAGATTCTGTTGGATTCTATTAATTCAATTGTCCGCTGTGTTAAATTCATGTATGGCATATCCCTTTATTATCAAAGGTAAATCGCAAATTGCGAATATAATTAGATTTTTCCTAACAGGTTTTAATCCCTTAAAAAACAAGCCGTCGCCGATTCACAGATTAAATGAATATTATAAATTAGTGCCGGTTATCCCGCCTTTCATGGAGGTGGATAACACAATGTGAAAACGATGATAGGTATTTTTAGATTGTATTTATTAAAACCCATAGGGATTTAAAATCCGGACTCCTTTGTATTTTTTGTATTCATTGTGTTTAATTAATGAATCTGTGGCGGCCGTATTTGCGGCTTCCATATTCCGAATTTTCAGCCTACATTTGGAACTGAATTATGAGCGAATTTATTCCATTCAATAAGCCTTATTTCAGCGGTAATGAAACATTATATATCCAGGAAGCAGTAGCCTCAGGTAAAATAAGCGGCGATGGGATGTTTACCAAGAAATGTCATACTTTTTTTGAAGAGAAATACGGGTTTAAAAAGGTGCTCCTAACCACCTCCTGCAGCGATGCCCTGGAAATGTGCGCCCTGCTTATCAATACGAATCCCAATGACGAAATAATCATCCCTTCTTATACATTTGTTTCAACGGCCAATGCCTTTGTATTGCGGGGTGCCAAAATTATTTTCGCCGACAGTGAAGCTTCAATCCCAAATATTGATGTTTCGAAAATCGAAGCATTAATCACCTCAAAAACAAAAGCCATCGTATGCGTTCATTATGCCGGAATCGCCTGTGATATGGATGCGCTATTGGCTTTATGCAATAAAAATAATCTGTTCCTCATCGAAGACGCGGCCCAGGCGATTGATTCCTTTTATAAAGGAAAGCCTCTGGGAAGCTTCGGACACCTGGCGGCTTTTTCATTTCATGAAACCAAGAATATCATCAGCGGAGAAGGAGGCATGCTGGTGATCAATGATGAAAAATTTATTGAACGAGCAGAAATCATACGTGAGAAAGGAACCAACCGTAGCCGGTTTTTCCGGGGTGAAATTGATAAGTATGGCTGGGTGGATCTAGGATCATCATTTTTACCCAGTGATATCATCGCCGCTTTCCTGTACGCTCAAATTGAAAATATAGAGGCCATTCAATCGCGCAGGAAAATGCTCTGGGAACTTTATTATGAGCATCTGAAGCCCCTGGAGGATAATGGCTTCATTAAGTTGCCAAGGCTTCCTGATTATGGTTATAATAATGGTCATATGTTCTATCTTATCTGCAATTCAATAGAAGCACGCAATAGCCTGATACAGGAATTGAAAATAAATAATATCAATGCGGTCTTTCATTATCTCTCCCTTCATCAATCGGAATATTACCTTGAGAAGCATGATGGGAGGATATTGGAAAACGCAGACCGTTTCACCGATTGCCTGCTGCGGCTCCCATTCTATTATGAATTAAATGCTGATGCTATCACCCGTATAACCCGGGTTATCTCCAGACATTATGCCTCAAGCCAAACCGCATAATCAAGCATGAATTATTACCTTAAATCTGTATTATTATGCCTTGCGAGCGCCATCTTATTTTGGATGGCCTGGCCGCCGCATAACCTGGGATGGATCAGCTTCATAGCCTTTGTGCCTTTACTTCAAATCCAGGATTACTCCAAAAATAAATTGATAAGCACAGGCATTTACAGGCTCCTTATCTATTGTTCGCTTTTATTATGGAATATATTTACCACCTGGTGGGTATGGAAAGCCAGCCCCGGGGGGAGTGTGGCTGCCATTGCCTTTAATGCCCTTTTCATGAGTGTCATCTGGTGGGCTTTTGACAGTTTAAGTAAAAGAACAGGGAGCCTTTTAAGCTTTACTTTCCTGATATCTTTCTGGATGTCATATGAATTGTTGCATTTAAACTGGGAGATCACCTGGCCCTGGCTGGTTCTTGGAAATGTATTTGCGAATAATATAATTTTAATTCAATGGTACGAATACACCGGTCACCTAGGAGGCAGCGTATGGGTGCTGGTAGTAAATGTCTTGCTTTTTTTATGCCTGAAAAATTTTAACGCCAAGCCGGTTTTTTACAAGAAAACTGCAATCGCTTTTTCCATTATTATTATTCCAATAGTTTTAAGCTCGCTGATTACTGTGCTTCATAAAACCGGTAATGAGCCCACCGGATCATTAGCTGCTCATGCCTTGGTGATACAGCCCAATCTCGATCCTTATACCGAAAAATTCAGTGATACAGGCAACGAATTATCTTCCGGTGAGCAGCTGAATCGCATGCTGCGTATGGCAGAAGAAAAAATAACGGAGCAAACTGCCTTTGTCATTTTGCCAGAGACTGCGTTGCAGGGCAACTTAAAAGAGCCGGAGCTGGAACAAGAATCTTTGATAAAAATGGTGCGTGATTTCGTAAAATTACATCCTTATGCTGCTGTGATCACCGGGGCCGATACCTATACTGCAACACCATCCAGGGAAACGGAAACGGCAAGACAAAACAGGGAGCAGGGTTTATTTTTTGATTATTATAATACCGCTTTGAAAATCGATACCTCTTCACATTTGGAGATTTATCATAAATCGCGGCTGGTGCCAGGAGTGGAGAAATTACCTTACCCCAAAATATTCGGAGGGCTCGTAAAATTATTACAGCTGGATGCACAGGCCGGCGGATTGGGTTCTCAAAAAGAAGCCTCCGTATTTACACACCATAATATAAAGCTGGCCCCGCTGATATGCTACGAAAGCATCTTCGGTGGATATGTTCAGGGCTTTGTAAAGAAAGATGCAAATGTATTGATATGCATCACCAATGATGGCTGGTGGGGTAATACCGACGGGTATAAGCAGCACCTGTCGTATGGCAGGCTGCGGGCTATAGAATTCAGGAAAGATTTCCTGCAATGTGCGAATACAGGTATCAGCGCTTATATTAATACCCGGGGTGAAATTATCAGCCAGACAGAATGGTGGAAACAGGAAGTCCTGGAAATAGATTTTAATGCAAATAATACTAAAACCTTCTATTCCGAATTTGGCGATTATATTGGGTGGATTGGAGCAGTAATTAGTTTGAGCATCTTGGTTTGGGTAATTGCAATTAGGATGGGGTTCAGGAATAAGTGAAATTTAATTAATAATTAGGGCTTGCTCAAAAACTCGAACTGTTTAGGTGATTTTTCCGGGAGTAGATGCTCCACTCAAAGATATACCTCATATCATTTCTAACATTATTAATTCTCACTTTGTATTTAGAA
>JBBRJE010000165.1:0-6865 GCA_038219845.1 Bacteroidia bacterium | reverse complement strand
GGAAGGCGATCAAACCAATGGTAACAACAATTACTGCAATCACCTGCTTCAACGTTATTTTATATTTTTTCATATGACGATGAGATCGTTAATTTAAAGAATGCTATTTTACATCTTGACTAATTTCCCAGTATGGATCAGCTCCAAGCCGCTGCTGATATTCAGAAAATAGACACCCTGGCTTAGCATACTTATATCCAATTGCTTTTCAGAAGTATTATTGGTCCAGTCTTCTGCCAATACAATACGTCCGTTGATATCCAATACCGTTATCGAATACTTTTCCGAATTGCCGTAGTCATAATTTATGGTGATCAGATTATGAGAAGGGTTGGGAAAGATTGAGAAACCGTTTGCTTCTTTATTTACGATGCCAACGGGATTAACAGCGTTCATCGTGTCAATTAAGCCGATGCTCGGATTCATATAGGTGCCGCTATAAGTAACCTCAGGCTTGATAGCTCTCACCATAAAATAATTCAATCCATTATAGGGCCCATTCTCTGTAAAAAAACTATCTGTTGAGGCTACCGTTCCTGAGAGCACGAATGGCGCTGTTTTAGAACGGGAACGATAAACTGCATATAAGGTAACCCCCGGATCTTTTGATTTGTTCCACCTGATAGTCACTTTCTTTTTATCGGTACTGGCGCTTAAAACAATATTTGATACGGGCAGCACCGGGTTCATACGCAAGCTAGGATCACCCATGAGCGCAGTATGCACAAAGGTGGGGTAGATATTGTATTCATAGTTGGGATTGTTTTGTGAATGCCTTATGCAATAGCCCAGGTTTTCACCCATGGCCATCTGGTGGTAATAATTGTAAGGTCTGCCGCTCCATGAATTGGATAAGGCCCAACCTTTCGAAGCCAGGGGTGCACGTAAAAAATTGTTCTGGTTATCCCAGTCACCGAAATAGCTGCCAAACATCATCCCGAAATTATAGAGTGTGCTGTCGGTGGCAAAGTTAGAACTAACGCCAATGCCACCGCAAGAAGTGTATGAGCCTGCGCCGCAGCCATAGATGAATTGTGACGACTTGACTTTTAAAGTGCTGAAAAAATTGTTTGCTCCCAGCTCCACGATGGAATCGCCAAACATGGGTGTAAAGGCCCGCCATCCGCTGCTGGCGAATGCTTCTCCGCCGAAATATCCGAAATTATCACTGATAAAGCCTTTACGGGCACCCACATTAATTCCCATTTTAAAATTATGTGCTTTGGCAAGATATTGTCTCATTAAAATAGTATCTGAGCTATTGAAGGCCGGCATATCAAAAAGATCCACACGCCCTACCTCAAGTGTTACTGTATCCGGATAGAAATAGGCATTATCAAACTTCCCATCCCCGGGCTGGTTATGGTTTTGCAGTCTTGACCCCGAAATTTCATTGACAGAATTATCGGTCCAGATACTTTCATTTAATGTACCATAGTAGAGGTCGCAAGGCCAGGCACCAACATGGTCGGGGTGGCCGTCGGGTGGATAGTACTGTGATGTATTGAAGCCCCCGGAATATGGGACAGGCACATGGCCCAGAATATACACTGATTTTACATTTTCCTGGTCAGAGTTAAAATCATTAATGATCCATTGCTTTACATTGGTAACGGCATCAGAGCGGTTCACATCATGGCGGAGCACAATCCATCCATCACCCCGGAGGTCGTTCTGGAGCTGGTTTATCTCAGTGGCCAGAGGGAGCACATAATTTTTATCTACCAACAGAATTATTTTGCCTCTATTGGCAGGGAGGTCCTTTTTGATGCCCGCTAAAATATAAGAAACAACCAATGGACTGGAATTACGTTTGATGACCCTGTATTCATAATTTTTACCCACAGCCACATTGAGGTCGGTATAGGAATTTATTGTTTTTGCTACACGCGTTACCGAGTCCCATTTATTGGCATCGGCTGCCTTTTTATAAATAGCATAGGCGGTGGCCGAGGCATCTGTTTTCCAGTTCAGGGTGATGGATGGGGTGGTTGCATCAGCAATGGCAGTAAGGGATACCGTGAGATCTTTAGATACCTGTGCACTTGTGGCGATGGCAAATAATAAGCTTACGAAGAGTGTAAAATACAGTTTCATTTTAATAATAGGGTTTGTTCAAATTAAAGGATAATAATATCAATAAAAGAATGTTTTTAAAAAATGGGATAAATCGTTTGGTGTAGCTTTTTCAAGAATGCTAAAAGCTTGGAAATATAATAAACAAAAAAACCCTCAGGGTATCCCCGGAGAGTTTATAAATGATGGTATAAAAAATTAATTTTCTAAAAAAGTAACCTCATTCGGTGATTTAACGGTTACTTTTTTAGTAGCTACTTTACGGGCAGTGATCTTGTTTTTCGCTACTACCTTATTTTTGCGGTCTTTACGTTTTAATCTTGTGGTGGCCATGTCTTGTTAATTTGGCCGCGAATATAGGGAAAAATAGGGAACAATTAATAATGAATGATTAAAAATGAATAATGAAAAATCAATGTCGTTAAGTTAAGATTAGGACCGCTACGCGGTTGGTTTTAACACAGAGGACTCGGAGTTAAAAATACATCCCGCCACTTCGGGCGGGAAGGGCACAGAGAAATGCAGGTGTGCCCTCTGCTTGTATTTAATCTCTGTGTTCTCTGTGTTAAAATGCATTTCTATCCGCGGAGCGGATACCTGAACTGATTTTACATTAATAAATCTTTAACTAAACGACATTGAATGAAAAATCAATACCGAAAAATCAATGCAGCAGCCATGGGCAGTGAAATTAACCTTTATACTAACGAATACCAATGGAATCCTTAATTTGCCGGAAAATGTACTTCATACTAAATGGATGATTTTGTAACCATCGCTTCGTTTACCCAACCTTACCAGGTGCATATAATCCAAAGCCGTATGATCGTGGAAGGAATCGATTGCAGGCTTCAGGATGAATTTATGGCATACACACAGCTATACTCTACTGCAGTGTCGGGCATCAAACTCCAGGTAAGACGGCAGGACTATGAAAGGGCGAAAGCGATTCTGGTAGAAAACGGGTACCGCTTTGACCCTCAAGAAAAGATTCCCAAATGGTTTATATTTTTATCAGAAACAACACGAAATATTCCCCTGATAGGAAATCTTACGTTAGGAAAAAGAGTCTTTATACTACTAGCAATACTTTTAATTCTTATAGCAGCCCCATTTTATTTTCTAAGTGCAAAAAAATAGTGCAAGCGGAAAGAATGGACAGCTTAGTTTCTCGAGAATTTAACTGCAATTCATTAATCATTAATTATTCATTATTAATTATTCATCATTCATTTAAAAAGACTTCATCCGCGGCATAAAATATTTCCTGCAATAGTGAATCCTGTATTCCCAGGGGATTCTTAAAATATTCTATGAGATATTCCATGGGCATATTCCCGGTAAGCTCGTCGGCGGCCATAGGACAGCCTCCATAACCTTTAAAGGAGCCGTCGTAACGCAGGCAACCGTTATCATAAGCTGCATCAATTTTTTCTTTCCAATTGATTTTTAAGGTATGCAGGTGAGCGCCGAATTCTGTTCCGGGAAAACGAGGAATCAAAGTGCTGAATAAATAGGCAATGGTCTTCACATCAGCAATGCCAATGGTATCTGACAAAGAAATGACGGGGATGTCAAGCTTCACCAGCTCCTCCACCCAATGGCTTACAATCTGAACATCCCACGCATCGCCGTAAGGATTGCCAAAACCCATGCTAAGGTATACCACCGGCGTTTTGTGGTGCAGGTCACAGGCCGCTTTCAGGTATTTCACCTCCTCCAGGGCCTTGGCGATCGTGCTATTCGTATTCCTTCTCTGAAAAGTTTCGCTGATGGAGAAAGGGAAACCTAAATAGCTGATATTGGCAAATTTCAAGGCCTCATCAATACCTCTTTTATTGGCTACTATCACTAATAATTTAGTCTGTGATGGCTCAATCTTCTCCAGAACCAGGGGCGTGTCGGCCAGCTGTGGTATGGCTTTGGGCGATACGAAGCTTCCCATATCCAGGGTATCAAAGCCTGCACGCAGCAATAAATTAATGTATTTAACTTTTAATTCTAAAGGTATAATTTTATGGATACCCTGCATGGCGTCGCGCGGGCATTCAATTAACTTGACTTTTTGTAACATGAATATGATTGGAAATTACTACTTTCGTAATCTTTTTTAAAAAAAAATCAGAGTACAATAATCAACATAATAAACCTAAAAACCACCGACCTAAAAATATTTCTATGGAAATGAACGACGATGTAAATTTAACTGCCCCGGAAAATAATGACAAGGCAGTTGAAACCCCTGAGAACAATATCACCAACCATGATAATGAATCTGCAATTAAAACGGGCCAGAAAAACCAGGAAGAAAATCATGCTTTAAACCATGCTTCTCCCGAAATAAAAGACGCTGAGGAAAACCATGCGCCTTCGATGCATATTGATTCGGAAGAAAAAACGGTACAAGAAACCGGTGTTCACCGCGGTAACGATATCGAAATAGATGATGACATTGAGGCCTCAACTGTGAACGAGGAAACAGCAGATCCTGTAAGTGTTGAAACACCGGAGAACTGCATCCCGGGAGATCATGATACTACCGCGCCAATAATAAATTCTCATGTGGAGAATGAACACCATCCCCAAGATAAGGAGAACACCCATTCAGATAAATCAGCATCAGCGGACCCTGTGATATCAGGCCAGGAGGACAGCATCCATTCCGAAGCCAAGGAGCCTGTTCCTATTGAAACCGAAGCAGCGAAGACCCTGGCCAAAGCAGAAGAAAAAGTAATTGAGGAAAAAATAATAAATACAGATCAGGCACCAGTCAAAGAAATGATAAGTGCCATTTCAGAACCGGAGCCGGATGAGGCTGCGGCTGCTATTGAACAATCGGAAGTGAGCACGCTTAATTTTGATTCACTATCGAAGGCAGAGATCGTGAAAGCCGCCCAGGATGCCGTGCAATCGGATAACCTGCGTGATGCATCCGACCGGCTGAAAGCCTTACGTACGGCTTATGAGAATGTGCAGCGTGAAGAGCAGCAGAAGGCGCTGGCCGAGTATATTGAAGGTGGAGGGGAACGTGATGGCTTCTCCATGCCTCATGACAGTTCGAAATATATTTTTTACGCCACCTTTGAAATACTAAAAAAACGTAAGGAAGAGCAACGTCAGCAGATTGAAAAACAAAAACAGGATAACCTGAAATTAAAGCAGGATATATTAGATAAGATCAAGGCCATCGTTGACGGTGAAGAAAGCAAGGACAGTATCGAACAGATTAAATTTCTGCAGTCGGAATGGAAGCGTATCAAAGTGATTCCGCAGGAGCATGCGCAAAAGCTATGGGACACTTATAGCTTTTATATTGATAAATTTTATGATAACAGGAGCATATTCTATGAATTAAAGGAGCTCGACAGGCAAAAGAACCTGGCGGCGAAAATAGAGCTCTGCCTTCGTGTGGATGAACTGAAGAAGCAAACTTCCATGAAGCAATGCATGATGCTTCTAAATAAATATCACGAAGACTGGAAAAGCATTGGTCCGGTGCCTAAGGAGGTGAGCGAAGAATTATGGCAGCGTTTCAAAGGAGCCAGTGATATTATCCATGAGATCTACCGTGCTTATCTCACGGAGCTGGAAGGCATTCAGACCGTGAACCTGCAAAAGAAGAAAGAGCTGGTGGAGAAGGCACAGGAAATTGCCAAGAAACCTATTGAGAAAGGCAAGGACTGGAATGAGCGCAGCAAAGAATACGAAGCCCTGCTGGCAGAATGGAAAACGATTGGCATGGTTCCCAGGGAACATAATAATATCTGGGATAATTTCAGGGGGATCATCGATGAATTTTATAAGCAGAAGAACAATCATTTCAAAGAAATGAATAAAGGCCGGATGGAAAACTACCGGAAGAAAGAAGAATTATGCCTTAAGGCTGAAGCGTTGAAAGATAGCACCGAATGGGGAAGGACGAGCAAGGAGCTGGTGAAGCTTCAGGAAGACTGGAAAACTATTGGCGCCGTGCCCGACAAATATAATGAGAGCATCTGGAAACGTTTCCGTGCTGCCTGCGATGCCTTCTTTAATACCAAGAATGAGAAATTCGCCTCTCAGAAAACGGATCATGCCAATAACCTTGAAATAAAAAATGCTATCATAAGCAAGCTGGAGGAACTGTCCAAGACTACGGATTATTCGGTGATGGCCAACGAAGTGCGCGCGGCACAAGATGAGTGGAATGCCACCGGCCATGTAGATATAAAGATTAAGGATTCATTATATAAAAAGTATAATGCGGCGCTCGATGCCTTGTACGATTCCTTACGTAAGAACAGCTCGGAATTTGAGCAGACCCAGAACAAGCAGCGTTTTGAGCAGCTCGCCAACCAGCCTGAAGGCAAGTTCAGATTGCAGAGCGAGGGCCGCAAGCTGCAGGACAGGATTCGCGTATTGCAGGAAGCCAATGACACTTTGCAAAACAATATCGGTTTTTTCGCCAATAGCAAGAATGCCGAATCGTTAAAGAAAAAGGTGGAAGAAGATATTGCAGCCAACCTTAAAAATATTACGAAGTTAAAAGAGCAGCTGCAGGTATTGAAAGGATTGCAGAACGCGTAGTGGATGGAGCAGAAATAATAAAAAACACACGAGCCCTAGGGTTCGTGTTTTTTTTATTGCCAATTTTCTGGTTTGTTTAACATTCAAATAATGGACAGATACGAATCAAAATATGCTGGAAAAATTGCGAGAAAATAAATGGCACATTGCAAAATAAAAAAAATTGCATTGCATAAAGCCTACTATAAAATCATGCTATATATGATTTTACGGAATATATAAA
>JBBRJE010000164.1:0-6869 GCA_038219845.1 Bacteroidia bacterium | reverse complement strand
AGTTTTTTCCGGCTGTTTTTTAATTGCTGGTTTAGGCTTTGCCTTTGGTTTTTCCGGAATTAATTTCATGCCACACTTAGGGCAATTGCCGGGTGTCTTGGAATGAATCTCAGGGTGCATCACACAGGTATAGGTGACAGGCTGCTCCTGATTTTCGGAGGCATAACGGCCAACGGCAGCACTGTTAAGGAGGCGGGCGCTGACCAGGGAAAATAATATCAGCGTGATGGAGATCAGAAATATTTTTCGCATTCTTATATTATGGATTAATGAATTTATTTATATACGTATTTTACCAAACCGGTGGATTTAAATTACACTGTCAGGATTCAATTTTCGGATGAAAGACTATCAATAATTTGCTGCATCCAGCTGCCCAGCATTAGTTTTTGTTCAGCGCTTAATTTTGCTTCCTCATGCAAAAGTGCATAGGAAGACAATGGCATGCTATTATCCTGAATACTATGCAGGGCGTCGGTCATCTTACTAATTTGTTTTCTCCGGGAATTGCTTCCAAACTCACTCCAATTAAACATTGCTTTACCATTTTTAATATGACTGGCCATTAACCAACCCATAGGTTGTATATTGGAATACCATGGATACCGGGTATTATTGCTATGGCAATCGTAGCATGCTGCGTTTAGCAGGGAGTGTACAGAGTCAGGCACGGGCACCAGGCGAGAAATATCAGTATCCAATACCTGCCCATTCGAATTATGGGCAGGTTGAATAAATTGCATGCCGATAAATAGAATGCTTATCGACCCAATAACTTTCTTCAAAGTATGCATTACCTTATTTTAATTCTTCTTTCACCGAACCGCAGCCAGGCATGGACTTACCATAATAAGGATTTTTTATTTCCTTAGCTTCACTGATCCATATTGCACCTTTGCCATGATTATACATTGGACAAAAGTCTTTGTATAATGGTTGCGTTGCACCAAATATTTTAATAAGGTCGTAAATATCTTTGCTTAACAAATCGAAATGCTCACGTTGGTGTGCGATTTTTCCGGCGTTGGCTCCAATATGTTCTGCATGTTCCCGGGCGTCATCTTCTACGTCATCGTACACCTTCTTCTGCTCCGGTGTTAACTTCGATTTGTCAAAATTCTTAAAGGCCGATTCCAACGCTTTACCTGCAGCTGCTGCATCATTGCTATTGTCCTTGGCAAATGCATTTTTCATTTGTAGATAGTTGTCCACTATTTCTTTTATCGAAACAGTAGCGTTAACACTGGAGACCTGAGAGGTAACGGCAGCATTTTTATTTTCCGTCTTTACTTCTTCCGAAAGTTCCATGCCGCATTTGGAACATTTATCTCCTTTTTTCCCTGTCACTTCCGGGTGCATGGGGCAGGCATATACCATGGCTGAAGTTTCCTCAGTTCCGGCTTTGTTTTCTTTTGGCGCCTGGTTACTGTTGCAGGCGGATAATGCAAATACTGCACTGAAAATTATACTTGAATAAGTCATATATTGATTTTTTTAAAGGTTAATAATGATGAATAAATCCGGTTGGGATGCCTTATGGTATTAGGCAAATAAGGGCTAAGACTTATCAAACCCGGATCACCGGTTGCGTAGTTAAAATTAAAATTAAATTAATTGCGAAATTGTGTATGCCTGAAAGACAATACATCATGAACCGTCGGAGGATGACGATGCCAATTAAATTAATTAAATAAGGAAGGCTTGGTCAGTAAGGTAAATAGGAACCTTAAAATGCTCAGGAGGAGGGTAGTAAAAATCAGAAATAACAAAATGAAAATGGGCTGAAATTACTGATACGAAAAATTCTTTTGGAATCAAAGAAACTTGGGTTACCTTAAAGTTTAAATTGTTTGATTTGGCCAATTCATCATTGGCTTTGATGGTGGTGATTCTATCTTGGCAGCAACCTTTTTTCATGGGCTTGGTGCCACAGGGACAATGATTCTTTTGAGCTGAGAAAAAATCAATGGCCACAAGTTTACCCCCACACCAATGAATCGCCATTGCCAAGCCTGAATTTGTAATCAGGAATAATAAGAGAAATAATATGGCGGCAACTTTTTTCATTGACATTTCGAATATACGATTTATGTTTAATTTAACCTGTACTAATTTCAAATTACAATGTAATGTCGTTAAGTTAAGATTAAGACCTCTACGCGGTTGGATTTAACACGGAGGACGCAGAGTTAATAATTCATCCCTCCACTTCGGGCGTGAAGGGCACAGAGAAATGCTTGTGTATAAATTTATAATTGTTTTCCTCTGCGTCCTCTGGTATTTAATCTCTGTGTTCTCAGTGTTAAAATGTATTTCTTTCCGCGAAGCGGAAACCTGAATCCATTTTACATCAGTAAATAGTGAACTAAACTACATTGAATTAGAAATGACTGGATAATAATAAACTAAGCTTTCAACCTCCATTGGTCTATATATAAATGGCTGATCCGCCATCATTATTTTTAGGAGGACATTAGTATTAGACTCCATATACTCATCCCTATCATCAAGGCATCCTCAATTATTGTAACTGTGCTCATAGGTAAATTAAATACCGACCCAAGGCAGGCGCATTGTATTTTTCTTTTGTTAAGCACCGATTGAAGCACGCCGCTGATGCTGATACCCATCACTGCGAGAGTTATTGCATTTGTTGCCAGGGGGTCAAAATTCATCATAAAACAAATGCCTAATGCCAGCTCAATAAATGCATAAACATAGCCCCAGGCGGGGATGCGTTTGGCAAGCACATCATACATAGCATAGCTTTCAGCAAATCCTTTCAGGTTGAGCAATTTAAAAAATGAAAAAACCAAAAAGAAGCCCGCCATAAAATGACGCATCCATTGCATCAGGTCAAATGCCTTGTTTGAGAATTGAATCAATCCGGTAATTAAAAGTATATAGCCGAATATTAAAAGAATGGGTTTATAGGTTTGCAGCCATGACCGGTTTTCTTCCGTGATTTCCTCCTGCATTGCCGGGCTGATATGGTATTTGCCATTGGTGCCCAGGGCCTCCTGTAATGTGTTGATGGCAACGGGTTCGCTCATATTCAAAATTGCAGTGGCGCTCTCTTTTGAAACAATAGCGGAGCTGATCCCCGGCACGCTGAGAAGCGATGCTTTTACTTTGGCTTCGCAGCCCCCGCAGGTCATCCCTGTAACTTGATAGGTTGATGTCATTGTATCTTATTTTAGGATACAAAATTGGGTCTTTTTTTCGGAAGCTTCGTTATACAATTTTGTATAAGTATGGTATAATTTACAGCTCATCCAGCGGGATGCGCTTCTTCTCTTTGAGCTGTCGAAAATAGCCTGAGGTAATACCCGTTACTTTTTTAAATTGCCTGCTCAAATGGGAAACGCTGCTATAATTCATCCTGGAAGCTATTTCACTCAACGAGAGCTCGTCATACACGAGTAATTCTTTTACACGTTCAATCTTCTGAGAGATAAAATATTTTTCAATAGTCGTTCCTTCCACTTCTGTAAATAAATTACTCAGATAATTATAATCATGGTGCAGGTGCCGGCCCAGGTATTCAGACAGCTTGATCTTCAGCTGCTCTTCAGGGTAATGAACTATTTCTACGATGGTATTCTTAATTTTTTCAATGATGCGGCTTTTCTTATCGTCAATAAGGGAGAAGCCAAAAGATTGCAGTGCGTGGTTAATTTCTTTTTTTTGTTCTGCATTCAGCTCTTCCGTGATCGTCACTTCGCCCAGCTCTAGCGTTATTGGATGAAGTCCAAAATTGAGAAGCTCATTTTTTACCACCATCTTACAACGGCTGCAAACCATATTTTTTATATAAAGCTTCATTCTATTCACAATGGTTCTGTAACTTTTTTAGACAAAAACCGAATACAAATGTAGAAAAGAATATAACTTGACAGAGAATTAAATAAAAAAGACATTAGATATTTGAATGCTTAATAAAATTTCACCTTTTGTAAATTTCCATTTAAAACGCAAATTGCTATGTCACGATGAAAACTCAACCGTTTAAGCCTATTAAATTAACAGACAATGATTAGCGTTGCTACCTTACCAGCATCAATGTTCCTCGTTTATCAATATAATTCGCGGCGTGGTGGTATTCGCTGCTTTGGATATTGCTGGTGGAAATTAAATGGTAAACATATATCCCGGGTGGTACCTTTTCGCCGTGGAAAGTGCCGTCCCAACCCGCATCCTGAATTTTATTCGTGCTGCTGTACATCAGTTCGCCCCAGCGATTATATACTTCGAGTTGGTAATAATTCAAGCCCAAAAGCAACGCCTTGAAGTAATCATTAAGTCCATCGCCGTTCGGACTGAACGCCGTAGGTACGAATACCACGGGTGCGAAAGGAACGCAAGTTTCATTACTTTGACTGATAAAGGTGCCCTTATTTTGATATGCTGTAATACGATAACATTTTTCTTTGGCATTCTGTTGGGTGATGAGCGTATCCAGAAAGGTATTATCAGAATAGCTAATGCTGGTATTGTTCAATCGCATTATCTCGAACCATGCAGTCCCGTTTTTTACTTCGATACTATAATGATCAATACCTTCTTTCCAGAATTCATAAGGGGTATAGCTTAGCAGGGCATATTCATTTTCATTTTGGTTTTCGGCCTTGAGCAGCATAGTTTTATTTGGAGTACCAGAAGCGGATTGGTTCTGGCAGCTATCCATTGCTCGTATGATATAAGAATTTACCTGTCTTGTAGTACTCGCATTGGTTTGATAATAAAAAGTATCCTTCACCTGCTTGTTATTTATAAGGTATGAGTCAGCATGAGGCAAGGCATTCCAAATGGTGAATGTAGTATCATCTATCACGGTAGAATATAAAACATGTACTGTATCCTGGCTGCTTAATCCTTCCTGAATATAGATATTGCTACTATCTTCCGTGATGCATCCGGTAACACCGAGAATTTTTTGATAAATGGTATAGCGGCCGGGTTTGATATAGGTATAAGAAACACCGGCGCTTGATGTTGAAATCGTATCCCCATTTCCCATATCATAAAAATAGCGGACAACATTGGCAGTAGTATTCGCTGTAAGTAAAACGGTTTTAGGAACCCTGCACCAGGAAGAAGCGGTGGCCATAAAACCGGGCTTGGGAGCAGGTAGAATAATAACGTTATTAATATAAGAAAAAGTATCGCTGCAAATGCCATTGCTAAATATTAAACGTACCGTATAAGTTCCGCTGTTAAGATAGGTATGTGTTACACTTTTTATTTTTGTTGGAACATTTTTTATTTCCTGTATTGTTCCGTCTCCATAGTTCCAGTAATAAGAATAGCCCGTTGGGCTTACCGTATCTGCACTACTGCTGTCTGTGAAAGTGTATGCTACATACTGGCAGCCCTGCGTGCTTTGGGTGCTGAATTTCGATTTGGGCTTTAATGGAGTAAATTCTATATCGTTACTCCACCATACATTATAGCCACTGTTTTTGGTACCTTTAAGTTTAACTAAGTAAGTACCTTTTGTTTTAAAATCGTGAGTTACTGCAACTGTATTACCCCATCTGTTAGTATGGGGTAGCGATTGAACCACACTATCCGTATCATTAAAGTACCAGGTAAAAGTTTTAAAAATACCGGTATCGCTTCTATTATAAAAAGCCATCCCATCACAAGTATTGGCGATTTCAAATTGTACACGTTGATAAATAAAAAAACTTGTTGGGTAATAGTTTGTGCTTGTCACACCATTATTCAAATTATTGGAAACATCAATAGCATCGTATTGGAAATTGCATCCTGCTCCTTTAATATCTGGATTATTAATAATTGAAACATATTTAATTGCAGGTACTGAATATATTTTGCCATTTGGGCCCAATTTAAAACCTATCCCAACATGGTTGGATGGCTTGTTTGATGGCATGAAATAATAATTTGATGGATTAAATACTTCCCATTGCAATATCCCCTCTCTTTGGTTTGATAAATTGAAGTATTTGAAGGCTTTTAGATAGATAAAACTATCATTGGGTGAAAATGAGGTTTCTGCAATTCCACCTACATTTATACTTAAAGAATCCTTAAAATATAATATAGAAGTTGGTTTATCAATACCTATTTCATAAATAAGTTTCAAATTGTAGTTTGAATCAAAGGAATAAAGACCAAAAAAAACAGAATCATTTGCAAATGTATTTGGTGCAATTTGCTTTCGAGATCTCAATGTCAAAAACATATAATTCGAACTGGATGCAATTGAATTAATTTCAATTCCAGCGTTTAATCCATTTCTAAATATCGGGATAATTGCTTTACGAAATATATTATTGTTGGTGTCAACTTCATAAATATACATATCTCCCGAATTACCAAAAATCTCATATAGGATACCTGGTTGTTTACTTCTTCGTACTTTAAATCGGGTGGTCAATGTATCAATAGTCATATTTTTATTGATGAATATTCCCTTTTTTGCTACTGGATCAAATTTATACAAGGTGGACACAAATTTACGGGTATATTGTTGAGGTTTTTTTTGTGATTCAATTCCGTAAATTATTAAATATTCGTTGCTTTTCCTTGTAGGTAAAATTGTAGCATTCCGTCCATATATATAATCATAATCTGAAGATGAATAGAAAGAGTCAATAAGGTTATTATCTTTATTCCATATAAACAAGCCATTGGAATAAAATAACAGTTGCCCTACTGAGTCTGAAATAGAACCACATGACTCATTCGAGGTAATGTTGCTAATAATTATCTTTGGAGGATCCGAATTGAAGTCTAACCCTGTGTTGGAAGCAAAGGTCCACACATTTCCTGTTTGGGCGTTTGTAAGAGTCCAAAGTGAAAGGAACAATAGTATGGCAAGAAACTTTTTCATAAAACAG
>JBBRJE010000163.1:0-6877 GCA_038219845.1 Bacteroidia bacterium | reverse complement strand
ATTTACCTCAGCTGAAGAACGCACGCTATGGGAGAAAAGAAGGGAAGAGGGAGTTGGACCCTATTTAGGAGAGATCATTGATGAAAATAGTATTCAGCCTTTTCTCAATGCAGCTCATGGAATAGGACTGGTAAAGGGTAGTGGAAGCATGGATTGTGCTATGTATATCGGCGCTTCAATTGCCTATTTCAATACTCAATTTGTAAGAGAAGAATTTGAATATGATAAAATAATTTTTAATGAATCAGGAATCAGATATAAAAGTTTCAGCGCCAAAAAAATTATTTTCTGTGAAGGTCACCTGATCTCGGGAAATCCTTTCATGCAAAATATTATTCTTAAACCTGTGAAGGGTGAAATATTAACCATTCAATTTGAAGGTCCTTTGCCCGATTTTGTTTCCCAATATATTCTAAGTAAAAAATCTTATCTACTGCCTTTGGGAAATGACCAGTACCGGTTGGGCGCAAGCTATGACTGGAATAACCTGGATGAAAATATTTCCGAAAAAGCATCTTTGGAATTGTGTCAGAATCTTAAAGATATAAGCCCCATTCCTTTTAAGATTATCATACATGATGCCGGAGTGCGGCCTGCCGCTACCGACCGCCGTCCGATCCTCGGGCAGCACCCGGAATGGCCCCAGCTGGAAGTGTTCAACGGCCTGGGAACAAAAGGCGTAATGCTTGCTCCTTATTTTGCAAATGCATTGGCGGATCAGCTGCTGGATAATAAGTTATTGTCTAAAGAGGTTGATATCGCACGTTTCTATAAGTGAAACTGCTTATCGCACCAAATTTACAGTGCCTTTTAATTGCCTGAAAATACCATATCCGGATACTTCAATAATATAAATATATACATCCTCAGGAACCGCCGTTGCTTTGTATTTACCATCCCAGCCTTCATAGATATTATTGGTTCGGAACATTAATTCTCCCCAACGGTCATAAATACGAAACTCGTAATTCACATGCCTTACGAATGAAGGCTTGAAGAAATCATTTTTGCCATCCCCGTTAGGCGAAAATGCATTAGGAATCAGGAGTGTATCGGGTGTACATTTTTTAATAATATGGAACGAATCTGTTTCACTACATCCCCCGCTGTCGGAGCGCATCACAGTATACCAGCCATATTTTTTTGGGATGATAAGCTGTGTCGTTAAATTGCCGGGTTTCCATAGATAGGAGGCGCTTTGCTTTGCCGATAGCGTGAACATTGTATCATCCTCGAAACAAACACTGAGGGTTGTAGCAGAATCGGCAGCAAGGCGCGTGTAATAGCCATTATAGGCGCTATCGGTAACGGTAAAGCAGGGGTTGGAAAGAGAAAAAACATGCCAACCGGTATCAGAAAACGTCCTTGTTTTATTCGTATTCCCATTAAGCCATTGAAAGACTGACCCGGCAGGGACCGTGATGCGGATGGTGCCTGGTAATCCTGCGCAGGTATACACTTTAGCAGCGGTTGCGATTACTGGTTTTTTTGTGAATGCCACCTGCATAGTATCTGATTGGTAGCAGCCATTGAAGCTTGCTTTTAACCACACCTTCCCCTGAGTAAAAATTTTAGTTATTTTGGTTGTATCTCCATTCGACCAATAATATTTTGTGGCATTTACTTTGGCACTTATATAAAGCGTATCTCCGGCGCATAATTCGGTATCGCCTGGCAGCTTAAGGAAACCCGGACTAGCGAAATTTACACTAGCAAAAGTATCGATGATGCATCCCTGATAAAAAATTCGTAATGGATATATTCCACTATTAAAAACTTTTAGAACATGATTCGTATCTGTATAATTCCACCAAATTTGTTTAAATATCCAGCCCGGATTAAGTAAGAGTGTATCTCCCTCGCATCCCACTGTATCGGTATTAAATTCAATGGTCAGCCTTTTGGCAAAACTCAGATAGGTGCTGTCGATGACAAAACATTTGGGGCTATAGATTTTCACGGCATACCATTCTTCTTTCTTTGCCCATATTTTTTGAGTCGTATCCCCGGTATTCCATAAATATTTATATCCCGGATTACGGGCATTAAGCTGGAAACTATCTTTATTGCAGGTGCTGGTGAATTTCCCCAGGCTGGTCACCGGTGCGTTAAGAACCGTGATACGAGCGGTATCACATACAAGGCAATCGCTATCGCAATTGGTGGCGCATAAAATATATTTTCCTGCATCTTTTATAACTATCGTTCTTACCGTATCACCCGTGTTTCAATAATATTTCTGAAATGTATTTAAGGAGTACAATACAATTCTGCTCCCATCACAAATGGCGCTGTCATGAAATAAGAGCAAAGGCTTTTCCGGAATACAAATTATGATTTGCTTGATGATCGTATCGGTGAAAACACCTGAATTTCCAATCTTCAACGTAACAGTATAGGTGCCTGTTGAATTATATTTATGTCAGGCAAGCTTTGTATAGGCTTTGTTTGCGCTCCCTGAAGCGGGCTCGCCAAAATCCCATTCCCATTGCGTGATATTACAACAGCTGACATCAGTAAAAACGGTGCTGCCGCCCAGGCAGCGTTTATCAAATTTGAAATCTAATAAGGGAATTGCGGCAGCTTCCGTTGCTGCGAAAATCACAAGGAGAAGCAACCCAAACATGGTTTTCATTATATCATGTATTCCACTTAATTCGAACGGATATAAGTTTAAACCTCAGTCAGTTTCCTTTACCTTGCTATGATCAATTTTAGCGATTCAATAATGCCGTCATGATTTACAACTGTGATATAATTTCCGTTTGGAATAACATCAACGTAGAAGCCATAATTATTTCTACCACTGGTTGTGCTGATCTCTTCAGTTTTTATTAATTGACCAGTCATACTATAAAGAGATATCCTTGCTTTGGAGCTGAGTTTGGCATCAAAGGATAATGTTACTGTTGTTTTTGCAGGATTTGGAAAAATGCCTAAGGTGTTTTGATCTTCCTTTGCCTGGCTTATGCCCGTATGTGCATAGGTTGTACTTTGGTAAAATCCCCTGCCATGGGTAGCAATATAGAAACGGGAACCTTTCCAGTTATTAAATTTATACTGACGAATCTGGAATACGGGTACATTAGCCATGCCGTTATTTTCGGAAGTATAGGTAGGAGTGCCCGTGCTGAAATTCCTGCTTACATAAATCCCCTTTTCAGTTCCCAGCACCAACACTGAAGGATCATCCCAGAGGAATTCTGCATCATACACAGGTATCTTTGGTAAATTACCCTGTATAGGTGGAAAGGCCGGAGTAGGGGAATTTAAGTTCGAGGAATAATATACATATTCTGTATTACCGTAGTTGCCTAGGGTAACCACTGCTTTATTTTTGTCTGATTTGCAAAATGAGACCCCGTTAACATAACGCCCGGGGGCGGTAAATACCAATGAAATATTTACATTGCTTAAGGTGGCCGAAACCGAATCAAATATGCCTTTTGTGCGAATGCTATCCACTTTATATACAGCGCCGTTATTGGTGCCAATCAAGGCGGTATTACCATCTGTGGAGATATCCACGCAGGTGCCTTCTCCGTTAAAGTTCATTACCCGATACCAGGCGGGTACTTTTGAAAGGTCCTGGTATATATCTTTTGCGAGCCAGGCAGCGCCTTTTGCGGCAAACAAGAACATAGAAATACTATCGTGGGTGGGTGTTTCCCATAACATGAATGGTGTATTAAATACACCTGAATCTTTACAGAATGCGGCAACACGGTCATTATAAAAGGTCTGGTCATACTTCTGACTGAAATCATTATCCCGTGAGATAAACTTTAAAAAAGAAGAGAGGTCGGAATCATAAGTGGAGAAGATAGCATATCCTGGAACTTTCTGGGATAATTCAGCATAGAATCCGTCTCCTCCTTTTGTTTTAATACCACTTTGAAACGTATTCCCCAGTCCATCAATAACCCACGTTCCATTATCCTGGGAGCCACCGGCCACCACCCAGTTATTTCTTATATCATCCT
This sequence comes from Bacteroidia bacterium, assembly GCA_038219845.1. GTDB lineage: Bacteria > Bacteroidota > Bacteroidia > UKL13-3 > UKL13-3 > CAINMV01. The sequence continues at coordinate 2,894 of JBBRJE010000163.1, read as the reverse complement.
TAATATAGGCGGCAGTAACAGCGTAGAATTGGGTAACCGCATAACCATGGTTGGAAGCGTAGAAATTCTTTCCTTTATCCAGGGATTTAAAAACCCCTCCATCATTTCCAATATACATAGTTGCAGGTGTGGTTTTTAAATCCCAAACGATCGCATGATTATCTGAATGCACATATTTTGGAGAAGTTATTGACGCAAAAGAAAGGGAAATTGGTGCAATGCCGGCTGTTGGTGTCCAGTCCCATAAATCAACTCCTCCGAAATAAGCATGTTCGGCATCGTCCGGATCTACGGCAGTAACATTATCATAATCACCCTGGCCTAATAAATCATTACCCAGGATGTCAACATATGGGGTAGATCCTGTTACAATACGTGTCCAGGTTTGGCCTTTGTCTTTCGATTGCACGATCGATAATGTTCGGTTGGTGCTGGCATTGGCAGCCATAGCATAAATAAAATTACTATTGCTGTTGGCTATTGCCAATGAGATGCGCCCTGGAGTTCCTCCCCAAACTGTATTGGTTGGTGTTAACCTGTTAAAGGATACACCGGCATCCACAGAGATATAAATTGAAGTACCTATTACGGCAGCAATTACATTTCCGTCTTTACTAATATCGATATCTATACAATTTCCACTTACCGGAGGAATAGAATTTGCTTTGGTCCAGCTCGCCCCACCATCACTTGTAATATATAATCCGTTGGTATTGCCCGCATAAATACGGTCTGGATTCGTTGGATCAGCCTTCATATCATTGGTATTGATCCACATCGATTTCCCCGATTGTGTAGCATCTGTGGATGACAATAACGTAAACGTCACCCCGGCATCTGTTGATTTAAATATCCCTGTTCCGTTAAATCCCGGCGTTCCTCTTGTATTGCTTCCATCACGTGCGAATGAGCCTTCCCCGGTTCCTGCGTATATATTGCCATTGCTGGTTTGTGCAAGGCAGCAAATATTCAGGTTCGACATCATATCATTCACGCGGGTCCATGAACTTCCTGCGGTTGTTGATTTCCATATCCCACCGGAAACAGATCCGGCAAAAACCAGGTTACTGTTGGCGCGATCTATAAGTATGCTCCGGGTACGGCCTCCTACGTTATTGGGTCCGAGCTCGGTCCAGTCCATACCTGCATTGGTTTTGCTGAGGGATGAATTCCGGAGCGCTATTTCCCGGTCTATTCTTGCAATTTCTATAGGGTCAACGGTGCCAGTTACCTGGTTTACCAGAATACGGGTACGCCAGGCTATATAGGCGGCAGCGCTTTCATGCTCCGGCTGCCTTTCGTTTTTTGAATTTTCTTTTGTGTTTTTTACGGCTATAATGGGTATGATGGCAAGAAGAAGCGCCGATAATGCCAGTCCAAGACGGGTATAAAATTTCAATTTCATGGTTGGTAAATGGATATTTAGATTAATCGTAAAAAAGGCCTCAAAGGTTGCATTTATTAAAGATGCAAATAAATAAAAAAAAACTATAATCAAAGATGTCTTTCAGCATGGTATGAAGAGCGTACCAAAGGTCCGGATTCTACGAATTTAAATCCCCTTTTCATGCCTTCTTCCTTATACATTGCAAATGTTTCAGGGTGTACAAACTCTTTCACGTTAAGGTGCATCTTTGTGGGTTGCAGATATTGTCCTAAGGTGAGCACATCGCAACCATGAGCGGCGAGATCGTCCATCACACCGAAAACTTCTTCTTCTGTTTCACCCAGGCCGAGCATAACTCCGCTCTTGGTTCTGTGGCCATCTTGTTTGGTGCGCCGTATCTGTTCCAGGCTCCGCTCATAGCGTGCCTGCGGTCGCACAAGGCGGTAAAGGCGCTTCACTGTTTCCATATTATGTGAAATAACTTCAGGCCGCTCACGTATAACAAGATACAACATATCCCAGTCCGATTTAAAATCAGGGATTAAAGTCTCCATGGTGGTTTGAGGGTTATGTAATTTTACTTCCCGGATGGTTTCGGCCCATACCGTTGCCCCTTTATCTTTGAGCTCATCACGGTTCACAGAGGTGATCACCGCATGCTTTACTTTCATCAGCTTAATGGCATCAGCTACACGGCGGGGTTCATCCAGGTCGTATTCGGTAGGGCGGCCCGTAGCCACGGCACAGAAGGAACAGCTTCTGGTGCAGATATTACCGAGGATCATAAAAGTGGCAGTGCCTGCACCCCAGCATTCGCCCATATTCGGACAATTGCCACTCTCGCAAATCGTATGAAGTTTATATGTATCAACTATCTTCCTTACGTTAGCATAGCTTTCGCCAACGGGAAGTTTTACTTTTAACCAGGACGGTTTTTTTGCTCTTTCTGTTTTTACTGTTTGCTCTGTCATATCACAATCCGGGAATCGATTTAGTATCTTACCAGTACTTCCCCATATTAAAATTAATATAAAAGGAAGGATAAATATAATTATTTGGTGTGCCGGCCATTAAGGGCAATTGGTGAGCATAGGTTTCCATGAGGGCGCCAATTTCCACCGAATGATAATCAGTATAATATTTTCCCCAGCTAAAAAACACCGCCAATTTTGCATAAGCGCCGGGAACCAATTGCATTTGATTTAATCCTGTGAAAAAAGATGCGCCGCCCAGGATATTATCAATTCCGATATTGGCTTCTCCATCATACTTCACAAGCTTTTCATCGCTATTCACAGTACCCGGTTTCTCATCAATATAAAGGTAGACGGGTTTAAGCAAGGCCAGGCTTGCGCCCAGCTGGTAGCTCCAGGCAAGGCCTATATCATTCTTGTTGTTTCTTACCCCCAAAATAAAAAGTTTGCCAAATCCAAGATTAACGGGTATAGCCACATTTTTCCTGCCGTAAACAAATCCGTTATACCGCCCGTTTCCTATATACCTGAAT
>JBBRJE010000162.1:0-6917 GCA_038219845.1 Bacteroidia bacterium | reverse complement strand
AACTGGAATTTCTTGTTAAACTTATAATCACAGAATAGGAAGACCTGCCGTCGTAATCGACTTCTTTTATCCGATAGTAGCATACCTGGTTCTCCGTATTCCATTGATGGTAGAAAAAATAATTTTGTGAGATATAGGAATTATGAATCGATGCAGCCTCGCCGGCCTTTCCGAAATGCAAGCCATCCCATGAATATTCTATCTCATAATGGTCGACATTGATCTCCTGGGCAAGTTTCCAATTTATTTTTGCCTTAGAATTTTCCCAGGCTGCACTTACTTTTAACCACTTTACGGGCAAGGCCAGGCTGGGATTTTCAGGCACAAAGCTTGGATTAAACTTGCTGAACGAGGGAGTAGAAACCTGCAGGTATAGATCGGAATTATAAACCACCGCTGTCGAATTAAGCAATACAAATCCTGTTGACCCGGTATGATTGGTAGGATCGAGATTAGTGCTGGTGGTGGCTTCCTTGGAAATATCAATACTATCATTTGGAATGATACGGCCGTATTTATTGAAGACCGAATCCTTGATCGCCTGGATCTCAGCATTCTTCACATAAAACCGGATATCAACCGGCGTTATGGGTTGTGTTTGAGGATGAATATAAAAGTTACGGTCGAGATAATAACCAAAGAAGCTGGAACCGCCAATGGAACAAGAATCCGTTCTTATTGGTCCATTATTTACCCGCACGCCCCAGGATGTGCTTCCCAGGTTATTGCCATTGGGATTGATTGAAAAGATAAGGCTATCCGAATTATCGGCAACATCAATCCATTCGCTTCCTTTAAAAATCGGTTTATTCGTTGTAACAGAATAATCAGTTATATTGGTGCGTACCGGTAGCTTGTCGTAAATAACAATACTATCTACCGCCGCACCTTCATCCACAACGCCACCATCGCTGAAAAAACGAAAACGGATTTTACAATTCGATTGTGCATTCATCCCGTTTAATGGAAACTGGAATAAGCTCCAGCCATTGCTTGTACTGCTCCAAACCGGCGCCATGGGAGAGCCGCTTTGCATAAATATGGCATTGAATAATTTTGTATTATTATTGCTGTCAACGCGTTGCCAGCTATTCCCTCCGTCGATACTACGCTCCAGGACCACGCAATCCCAGGTTGATTCGGTGACAAAATTTATCAGGAAAGAAATTTTAGGATTACTTAAAGCAGAGAAATCCATGCAGGGAGAAACAAGGTAGCTTTCCTCGTTGGAGGGATAAAATGAAGTAAGATTGGTAACCCAACATTTAACTCCATTTCCAGCCCCATTAATAGCTGATTTTGTAGGGCTTCCCCAGGCCCAGCTGTTCCGGCTCCCGTTAATAATTCCACTGGTCCAGTTACCGTTTGATGATTCAAAATTCTGCTTGTATGGAAATGAATTGACAAGTCCATAATTCGTAAAACTACCAAGTGTAAAAGTATCATTATTGTGATACTGGTCTATGGGCCATTCGGTCCATGCCTTAATAATATAAACCCCGGTGGCTGAAAAATCAGCGTTCGTAGAAAACGTATCTGTTATGCTGCTATTGGCTGCAATAAGCGGAACGGTGTCGCGTACCATGCTTCCTCCATTAATCCGGTAAGCAACCGGTATATTGGTTTGTATGGATGACGAATTATTGGTGATGCGGAAAATAATTTTTGAGGAAGAAGAAAGAGAACAAGCGCTTCCAAGGTTGATAACCGAATCCATGCTTATATCATTATTCAAATCAAAAACATTAATATCGTCAAAGGCAAAACCATCGGTATTTATAGTGCTGAAGGCAGAGCTGTCATCCTGCTGCCCGAAACGCATCTGGAAAGAAGATGAGATGCTTTGTCCTGCAGCCGCTAAAAGGTTCTTAATATTTAATAATGCGGAGGTTTTAAAAATTCCTACTGCCGGTTTATTCTGAAATAAACTATAAACCGGAACAAATGGCAATGTATCGTTTCCACGCATCCAAACACTGTCGGCTGCATTTGATTCTTCACCATAATGGGTGAAATTAAAGGTCATGGTTGGGCTATAGGAAGCGGAGGTATAATTTGATAAATTTAAAGTATAAGTTAGATAATTGGTATTGGTGGCGGCACCCGGCAATGATTTATCAAAGACCACAGATTTGGTGCCGGAAGAAACATAGCCTGTACCCAAAGCAAAACGTGAACGGCCAAGGACCGTGCTATTGCTATAATCCGCAGCTTCCATTCCATCGATCCCTGTATAATTGGCCGAGAGTGAATTTTGTGTACACCCCTCCATGTTTTCTAAGAAGGGCAGGGTGACAGGATTATTTACAATATGCTTAATAATTAAAGTAAGCGTATCATTGCTCGCATTGGGGTCGGAAATATAGCTTGTGAAACATTTCAAAGTATAATTTCCTGTTGCCGAAAAGTTGGCCGTGGTTGAAAATGTAAAATCATAGGTACTATTCGCTGCGATGGTCCCGGCATAGGTTTCAGAGATCACGCTTCCCCCGTTTAGCGAATAGTTTACAGGAATGGAACTTATGCCCGATCCACTAAAATTCTTTATTGTTATAGTAATATTTTGAGTAGCAGAAAGTTGGGTGGAGGTATTCATTCGCCCGCTCACAGGTGCAATAACCGCTGTGATTCCTATATCTCCGGCATCATTGCAGGCTGTTGCTGAAGGCGTTGCTTTAAGGGCGATGGCCCGTTGCCCGATGAAACCGCCACTAAAAACAGCAGCGACACTAAACCAATAATCTTTACCATTGGTTAATGGACATATACTGCATGAAGTGCCTGACACCTGCTTCACAGCGATAATATTACCGCTAAGGTTCGAGTCAATTAAATAAACCTGGTAAGCAATAGCGCTTGTTACAGTCGCCCAACTCAAGCGGGCCTGCTTATCACAGGCGCTAAGTGTGAATGACCCCGGCTTCCCCCCTATAGTAAATATTGAAGCCGACGAATCGGTATATGATCCGCTGCTATGCGCTATCTTCACCATACAGTTTTTTGAGTTTACCGTTGGTAATGGATTCCATATATAGGAAGATGTGGACGACGAAAGACCTGTCACAATATTCGTATAGCTTATGCCGCTATCCGTGGAATACGATAAGGTAAAGGTGCCGCTATTGATGCCGGTATTATCCCAATAGATCGTCTCTGCGGTTCCTGAAACTAATTTTTCATTGCCCAATGGATAGGTTAATTTTATTGCCGGCGAATAGAAATCATAAACCAATTTAAAATCCTGTGGCCCGAAAGGCACACTGGTAGCACGAATTACCAGGGTATAATTTCCTGCGGAAGGATTAGTAATAGTCACTTGTTCAATATTATTTAGCGTATCCGTTTTGCGTGTGGCAGCGTTGGCGCAATTTGCCGTGCTAAAATCCAGCACCCAGGGTTTAAATAATGTAGCTGAAGGATCGTAAACTTTTAAATCAAGATTATTCACAAGAGAATAAGAGGCGGAGGCTACTCCTTCCTTATCGCTCCAGTAAAGCATCACTTTCAATTGAGCGACACCGGCAGGGATGGCAATAACATAGCTTACACTATCGTTCTGTGAAGCGGAGCCCTCCCGAAATTTGTTGGCTTCCATGCATTCCACCGCTTTCCTTGAATTAATTCTTCCAAAACCATAATAATAGTCCGGGCCGGCATTCCCCAGGTCATCGGCTGTATTGGCTAGCAGGGCCTTGAGTAATGCGGCATCAGCATTAACCGATGAATGCAATTGCCTGTAACGTTGTTCCAGCAATGCTAATGATCCGGTGACTCCAGGTGTGGCCATGCTGGTGCCCGATTTATTGCCATAGGTATTGGTGCGAATCGAAGAATAGACATTGACACCTATGGCGCAAACTTCAGGCTTAATCCTGCCGTCAAGGCAAGGTCCGCGGCTTGAGAAACCCGCAATCACATCACCAATAGATAATGCACCCACCGTTAAAACATTCTTAGCACAATTTTCGTTGCTTCCAATGGTACGATAGCCGGAAGTATACGGACTACAATTATTTCCCCCATCGTTGGATGCGGCAAATACATGTAATACTTTGGGATAGTCTCTTAGCTGCTGGTCGATGGAAGCACTGGAGGCATTGTATTCGCCAATGCTGCCGCAACCCGAGGTGCTACCCCAGGAATTGCTGGTAAAAACCATATTATATGTCGGGTAAAACAGCGGCACATCATCCTGGATCGAGTTAAAATAATCTGCAAGTATTGTAGCTTTGCTGGCCATGCCTTTGGTTGAAGGATCGATATTGCCTGCCCCCATAATCGTTCCTGCAACATGCTCGGCATGATCTACACTCTGGATAAGGAAAAAATTTGACATACGCGGCGATTGATCCATATGCGGGGCGATATAACCCACATCTCCTTCACCGATCACAACCGAATCGCCATTCAGATTACGTCCTCCAAGCCCTGAATAATTCATTACATTATCACGGTGACTCGTTAAAGCAGGAAGATTGAATGAAAAAGGAGCATCTTGCTCAGCCTCCATCCACATGATAAAAGGCAAGGCTGCCAGTGCGTTTAGCTTTTTCTCTTCTATGGTAAGATGGATTATTTTCTTGAATGAATTAATTTTACGAACCTCATAACCAAGCGCCGTAAGGCGTCGCATATAATCTTCTAAATTGGATTCATCATATACGCTTACTGTAATATTCAGCTTCCCTCCCGACATTTTGATGTAAGAAGGGATATTTATGATTAATGAATTATCGATTTTATTTAGGGATTCCACGGCAGTGACAGAATGAATATGGTATAGCGGAAAATCCATTGCAGGTAATGGTTTTGCAGCGTAACAATAAAAAGCATTAGCAGGAAGATAATGTGAAAAGACCAAACCATAGGCAAGGCTGAGTTGTTGTTTCTGCAGATCATTGGGCGGCGTCTCAAATTGTATCAGAAAGAAATATTGATTCGCAGCTTGAATTTTCAGAAGCTGTAAGGGGTTATCAAAATCATTAGTTTGGTTTTCAGTGAATACATTTCCCATTTTAAATTGTAAGGGGATTTGCTCCTGGCTTTTTATTTCATTACCTAAAAAAGAAAAGAAAATAAAAAAGAAGAAATAACTTTTGCTCATGCACAAATATATAAATCTTTTTCCAGATAATAAGCCCCAGAATGCTTATTTAATAGGCTTCGCAGTAGGATTGTAATGGATTTAGATTTGCTGAAAATGAATATATAATATTTCCACCAGATGATTCTTAACTGACCTTTTTAATATACAATACGGGAGGTGTTTATAACCCCGATTGGTTTCCTGTATTACTTTGTAAATCGTTCGTGAACAAGCGCTTATTCAGGCAAGAAATTTTATCATTTTTATTTTATTTGTATCGAACCATTGTACTCTTTTATCTACGAGCCAGATTCATAAAAAAAAATAAGCTTTTGAATTTTTGAAGCCTGTTATTTGGAATTAAATTTGATTTTTCCCGTGAAGAGTCTGACTGTTGTATTTAAGATAGCCGATTGTTCCGCGATGCTTTTTATGGTTTAATATTCTGAGTTATTGATTTTCGTACGATTGGCGCATAGTCTGAAGATTTATAAAACTCAATTTGTAAATGACAACAACGTGATTAAATCGTTTCCCTTTTTATTCAAAACGTGGAGTATAGGAATCCAGAACTGTGGAATTCTCTACCAGGCTTATAGCCTTGGAAGAATTTCATTTAATTTTTTCCTGCCCCCCGTTAAATTAATTGTATTTCCTTTGCAACATGCAAATCGACGAGAAATTATTGCAGCAATTAGAACGGCTGAATACTAAATATGCCGCCATGGGGCAAGATATGACGAGCTACCTTGAAGGCCTGATCGAAACGGATTATCTTACCTATTGGGATTATATTCATCTCGACACTTTATTGTCCCTGCAAACACCGCGTACCTCCTATCCCGATGAGAAAATATTTATTATATACCACCAGATTACAGAATTATATTTTAACCTGATACTGCATGAACTCCAGCAAATTTCTGCAACAGAAAATATAACCACGCTTTTCTTCAAGACCCGCTTACAACGTATCATAAATTATTTCAACACCCTTATTGCTTCCTTCACCATAATGATCGAGGGAATGGATCCGGAGCAGTTCCTGAAATATCGTATGGCATTGCTGCCGGCAAGCGGGTTTCAATCTGCACAATACCGTAAAATTGAAATACTCACCACATCCGTGGCCAATTTAGTTGCGGCATCTAAGCGCGATGCCCTGAAGGATAAAGTTTTCGATGAATTGTTTGATAATATTTACTGGAAACAGGGGGCTACAGAACTTGCAACCGGAAACAAGACCCTGACGCTTAAACAATTTGAAGAAAAATACCTGGTTGAACTGCTGAAGCTGGCCAAAGAATACGAAGATAAGACCCTATGGAAAAAGTATTTGCAACTACCTGAAGCTGATCGGCAAAGTGCGGAGATGATAGCCATGATGAAGGAATACGATACCCAGGTAAACGTATCCTGGCCCCTGATGCATTATAAAAGTGCCGCCCGTTACCTGCAAAAAAACCCGGAAGATATTGCAGCTACCGGAGGAACCAATTGGCAGAAATATTTGCCTCCGCGTTTCCAACGCCGCATTTTCTTTCCCGGCCTCTGGACGGCTGAGGAATTGGAGCAATGGGGAACCTCCGGCAAGAATTAGAGTATTATTTCTAACCCAGCAACTATGGGCGGGCCGATTTGTAGTTAGTTATTTTCCTTAAAAGATGAAATCCTCTTCATCAACATCACTTATAAGGTTGTCATACATCCCATTGATAAAAAACATGAGCTGTTTTTTTGATTTTAAGGTGTTAAAAGTTATCATATTATGTTGGAATGTAACGATATTTTCTGTTAACTCTTTGGTATCCAGTGCTAGCAGCCTTTTGCC
>JBBRJE010000161.1:0-6947 GCA_038219845.1 Bacteroidia bacterium | reverse complement strand
TATAGCCAAAGCCAGACAGGAGTGAACTTTTAATTTGAATTATCTCTTTTGCAGGCTGAGGTGTGATTTCAATATCTGCGGTATTTTTGTTGTCTGTGACCACGCGTACTGGAGAATATTTAAAAACTCCGTTATAGTCGATTTGTTTTAAGCGGTAATATAATATCGGAGCATTTTCAAACGCTTTCTCGTCTATATATGTATAAGCTGTTCGGGTGTAGATTGTCCCTTTTCCCGGAGCGAAGCTTATTTTTTTCCAGCTCCTGGCATCTGTGCTTCTCTCGATATCGAAGCCTGAATTATTTTTTTCTGAAGAGGTAACCCAGAGGAGTGATACTCCATTCCCGTTTCTGATGGCTTCAAAGCTTATCAGCTCCACCGGAAGTATGGCCACATCGGCTCCTGAGCTGAAGCCGGAGAAACCTGTAGTGAAAGATGCAGAAATGCTGGTGTCGATGGTGCTGAAGGCAGCGATGGTGGGCAGGGTGCCATATACTCCATTGGCATTTGTACCGCTGGCGATATTCACAGGGCATTTAATAATATTGGCGCCGGTGAAACTGTTGGTGGTGATGGCCCGCCAGCCTGCGATCTCCGCGGCATCATAATACAGCCTGATATTATAGATACCGCTTGTATTATTGGTGGTAGGATCCACGCGTAAAGTTTTTTCGAAGATCTTTAGAATATTCGCTGTGTTCGAGCCATAATTAATGGCGCCCGAACCGGCGTTGTCAACGGTAACCGTAGTAAGCCCATAATTATGAGCTGTAGCATTGGTTAAAGTAGTTAGAATTTTTCCGTTAGGAGAATAGAAATCAACGGTAGCGAAGGGCCCGAAATTTTCTGCTTTCGAGCAGGTGGCACGTTCCACAAAATAATTGGCTACATTCGAGGTGCTGCTGGTTATTGTGAAATCATCGACCATAAAACCATCTTTGGCGTATGCCGCCGCAGAGTATCCTGCAGCTACTGCAAATACAAACCGGAATGATACGCTTCTGTTTCCTGCCAGCGAAGAGATATTATAATTGGTTAGCGCATTGGTATAATTCCCGATCCATCCCTGTTGGTTGGTGAATACGGTATTATCCATTGGGCAGGCCCCTGAAGGATTCGAATTATACCATCCTGTTCCTAATCCATCGCCGTAAGCACCCAGGGTGTTCCATGTGTTTCCCATATCGATTGAATATTGTACCTGTAAGGCAAAGGGGGCATTGCAAAATGCCACCTCCATGCTTTTGCGGAAATTCAAGGTATAGGTCCCGCCTTTATATAAATTAAAGGAAGGGGTATACAAGGCACACTGGTAATCGCCTGCAGGTACATCTGCTCCCAATTGAGTTTTCCATGCATTGGTTGCAGAGCTGAAGGTAGTAAGGTTTCTTAAAGGAACGCCACGCACCCATAAATTGCGGTCTCCTTTTACTATCCCACTGCCGAAATAGCTTGCGTTGGTTTCAAAATCTCCGCCTTGCACCGCCGTAAAAGGCACAGCTAAATTAGGAAGCACCTGTATCACCGAGGTTTTGGTAATAGAAGCAGCGCCTCCATTAATGGTAAGCTTAACTGTTTTTAATCCGCCTGTGCCATAAGCCCAAACAGGGTTCTGGCTGGTAGCGTCAACGCTTCCGTTATTATCAAAATCCCAGGCCCAGCTTGTCGCCTTATAGGAGTCATCGGAAAATTGTATCGGTTGATTTATATAGCTGAGTGTTAAGCTTGTTTCAAAGGCAGCACGCATCGTGGTGAATACATCAGTGGTAAAAATGCCACGCCCATGGGTGGCAGCCACTACCATGCTATCGCTGGCCCTCCACTTAAGCATATCCACCCTTACATTGGGCATGCCGCTGCTATTGATGCCCCAAACCGTAGAGGATCCATTTAAATTATCCGTGCTGTATACCCCTGTTTCTGTAGCTAAGAGGGCATTGGTACTATTCACTGGACTGAACAGGGCCCAGCGTACCGGCAGGTCGGGCAGATTACCTTCTGCATTCTGCCAGCTTGTACCTCCGTTAGTTGATTCATAAACACTATTCACACCGTAATTTGAAAAAGTAACCAGCAGATGATTTTCATTTCCTTTCTGTACTTCTATGCAAGATACATCGGCGTTGGCAGGGAAAGGGCCACCGGTGATATTAGTAAGGGTTGGGGCTGTATTGGCGTTGGTGACTCTAAAAACTTTATTGAGGTCGGTACCAAAATAAACTGTCGTAGGAGTATTCGGTGAAACTTTTACATGGGTGATCATTCCCATCCCTGCACCGATGGAGAAGGCCGTGCCTGCGGGCACTGCATGCATATTACTCCAGCGCATAAAAGAATCTGTTTTATAGGCGGCGTATAAAATATTATTGGTATTGTCGAAATCCCAGGGGGTGATAAAAGGGCCGTTATTATTATTTATTATCTGAGAAAATGTGGCGCCGGTATCGGCAGAGCGGTAAAAATTATTATATACATAAGAGGTGAAGATGTATTGGGGCTGGTCGGTTTCGATATGGCAAAAGCCGCCATCGCCACCGGTTACCTGGTTGCCTGCCCCAATGCCAGGGGCGGTGATAATATGCGTTCCATTGTCCTGTGCTCCGCCTAAAATAAAATTCCGGGTTGCTGTTGGATGAATGGCTGTACTATAATATTGAGTTACATTATAATTTGAATTTTTACTAACTATGGTGGGTATGGCGGCGTTGGCATCTGCAGTGCGATAAACCCCGCCATCATTACCGAAATAGGCTACGGAGCTGCTGCCCGGTTCGAAATAAACAATATGCTGATCGGCATGTACTTCTTGTCGGGCACAAGCTGCCGCCCAGCTTGTAATTTGGGTCCAGCTTGTTCCGCCATTGGTGGTTTTTAATAAATCCACGCCACCGATGATTACATTATTTGCATCACCGGGATTCACTGCAATAGCCAGGTCGTACCACGACTGACCCCGGGTAAAATCAGCAGCAGTAGCGCCGCAATTGATATCATTCCATGCGGTAGCGCCGGTAGCGGCCCAGGTGATACCTGCATCTGTAGTTTTATATATGCCTTGCAGGTTACCTTGAGTGCCTACCAAGGCGTATAAGATATTTCCATTTGAAGGTGCGATCGCAAGCTCAACCCTTTTACCGGTTGCGGCAACAATAGCATTGAAATTTGTAGCGGTAGGATCCCAGCTTGCACCATCGTTATCCGTATAATGGTATTCGCGTGTGGTTATGAAATCACCGATACCAATATGAATGCGTCCGGTGGATGATAATTCGATATCGGAGATATTTTTCCCTGAGTAACCAATAGAATTAAAAGTGACGCCATAATCAGTAGATAAATAAATGCCATTTTTTGTACCCGCATAAATTTTATGATTGGTAGGATGAACCACAATTCTGGTAACAAAATTAAAGGCACTTCCTGTGGTGCTGGATAACTGAGTCCATGTTACGCCACGATCAAGGGAGCGCCATATGCCAAAACCCTGAACAGCCTCTGTGTTATACCACCCTTCCCCGGTACCAAAATACATGGTATCGTTATTTGTTGAATCGAATGCGATTGTAGTTATGGCAAGGTTGCCCAACAAATCGTTTATAGGTGTCCAGTTAGGCTCTGCTGCTGTTATATCTGTGGTTTTCCATAATCCACCATCAACGCCAGCGGCCCATAAGGTCTTCTTGCTTGCATCCGATGGATCGAGCATAATGGCGCGTGTGCGCCCCCCCACATTATTTGGTCCGCGTTCTTTCCAGTTCATTGCTGCTATGGCAGCCTCGGGGGCCAGCTGCCGGCGTTTTTTTTCATAGGCAATTGCCTCTAAAACTTTTTGCCGGGGTACGGTATTCGTTGCAGGATCTTTGGTGATGTGAAACTCCCATTCCTGAAGTTCCATTGCCATATCATATTTGGCTTTACTTTCCTCGTTTTCTTCCCTGGAATTATTGGAAGAAACATCGGACTTCGTAGTGTTTGTTTTTTGAATATGGATGAATGAACAACCATAAACAAATAGTAAACCTATACTCAAAGAGGTAAATAGGTGTTTCATAGTAATGCAAGTATATAAAAATAATATTACATTCAAATACTTTTTAAAAAGGAAATGGATATATTTTTTGATGATTAATTTTTACTCAAAAAAACTGCATTTCCTGCTATACACTATTCTATTTTTATAAACTTTTTTGTATTTAAAATGGAAGTGCCGCTAATTAATCTGATATAGTAGACGCCTGGTGCAAGCAGGCTTATATCAATCATTCCGGAATTTGTTTTACTATTTCCCTGAATAATCTCTTGACCGGTATAAGAGATGATGCTGTAACTAAATCCATTTTTTTCTGAGGTGATAATTTGGATTGATTCACGTGCAGGTTGTGGGAATATTTTTATTATTGAATTATCATTTTTACTTTCTACTGCGCGGATCTCTGAATATTTATGATCACCATTAAAATCGATTTGTTTTAACCGGTAATAAAGCTGGTTTCCATTTTCAAAGGCATCCTTATCCAGATAGCTGTAATTAACAAGATGATAAGAATTGCCTTTGCCGTTTATGAATGCGATCTTATCCCAGTTACGTCCATCTGTTCCCCGTTCCAGCTCGAAGCCATAATTATTCTTCTCTGTTGAGGTAGTCCAGTGCAGGGTCACATTGCTTTCCTGCTTCACGGCATCAAAGCTTACCAGGCTCACAGGCAGTATCACCGAATTCAAGCCAGCGCTAAACCCGGAAAAACCGGTGGCAAAAGTGGCTGTGATAGAGGAATCAAAAGCACCATAGGCACTGATGCTGCGTGAGCTTCCGTAAACTCCGTTGGCAATCGTTCCATTGGAGATGCTTATAGGGCATTTTAAAATATTTGCGCTGCTGAAGGAATTGGAAGTAATAGTTTGCCATCCAGAAATTTCGGAGGCATCGTAATAAAGCTTTATGGTATAATTACCTGTGATATTATTCGTGGTGGGAATTATCGTAAGTGTTTTCTGTAAAATTTTATTAGGTGTAAGCGTATTGGAGCCATAATTTATTGCGCCGGTTCCTGTATTGTCGATGGTTACTGCGGTAAGGCCATAATCATGAGATGAATTATTGGTAAGTGAAGCCAGGATCTTCCCATTGGAAGAGTAAAAATCAACAGTTGCATTGGGGCCGAAATATTCTGATTTTGAAGCGGCGGTCATTTCTACATTATATTTCGGAGCCGTAGAAATACCGGAAGTGATTTCAAAATTATCTATAGAGACGCCGGCAGCGTTGGTGCTTGCATCGCTTTTAAAGGCAAAGCGGAATCCAACATGCTTATTTCCTGTCAAAAAAGAGAGGCTGAATTTCTTCTGTGTATAAGTGCTATTGGTGGAATTAAAATAGGCCTGGTTATTTGTAAACGCCGAACCCCCGCTGCTATTTGCAAAATCATACCAATTGGTTGCAGTGCTTGTTCCCAAAGGAGTCCAGGTAGATCCACCATCAATAGTATATTCAACCCGAAGCCCGTCTTTGCTCAGCTCAAAAATATTTTTTAAATAAAATTTAATGCTGTCAGTTGCTGCATTAAATAAATTGAATTCAGGTGTATAGAGGTAAGCTTCGTTATTGCTGTTATATGTGCTGGCGGAGATCCCGGTGACCCATCCCGTGCTCCCTGAATATACTCCACTCTTTCCTGTTACCGATGAATTGCCCAATTCCCAATTTATCCCGCTAATTAATTCCGGTCCGAAATCCGTGGTATTAGATTCGAAATCTCCTCCCTGTGTGGTGGTATAGGGAAGCCCTTTATTGGGCATCACCTGGATATAGCTGCTCAAGGTTTTATTTATATTTCCATTTATGGTAAGCGATACCGTTTTATAGCCTGATGAACCATAAGCCCAGCTTGGATTTTGCGTGGTGGCATCGATGCTTCCATTATTATCGAAGTCCCAGGCCCAGCTGGTGGCCCGCTGGCTGGCATCGGTAAACTGTATGGATGAACCGATATAGGTAACTGTTTTATTTACGGTGAAAGAGGCGATTGCCGCAGTATATTTATCAGTGGTATACAAGCCTCTTCCATGCGTTGCCGCTGCGATTAAGCTATCTGCCGACCGTATCTTTAACATATCTACGCGTACATTAGCAAAGCCTGTGTTGCTCTGTCCCCAAACGGGTGCGGCAGCATAAATATCGTCGCAGGTATAAATCCCCATTTCGGTAGCCAGCATTACTTCTTTGGCCATGGCAGTGGGAATAAACAGACACCAGTTCACCGGTATATTCGGAAGCGTTGAATTATCATCTATATCTGTCCATACCGGACTTCCGCTTGTTGCATTTTTTGTGATCTGCACACTATTACCTAAATTATAATTTGATAAGCTCACAAGGATCGTATCATCTATGGCGGCGGCATTTTTTCTCACATCGATGCATGATATATTGCCACCGAAGCTGCTGCTATTGAGTAATACCGGTGTTTTAGCAGTGCTGCCAGTATTGGCGCCCGTAACTCTATATACACTGCCGGTGCTGTTCCCTAAATAAATGGTTGTAGGGTCATTGGGTGATACTTTTATATGGGTGATAATTCCCACCCCGGTGATAGTGATATTTGTTCGTGTGACTGATCCGAATACATTCGTCCAGCGGGCCAGCGTGCTGCTTCCGGAATACGAATAAAAAATATCATTCACCCCATCTAAATCGGCAGGGTTTACAAAGCTGCCGCTGCCATTGGAACCCGATAAAGTATTGAAT
Source organism: Bacteroidia bacterium (assembly GCA_038219845.1). Classification (GTDB taxonomy): domain Bacteria; phylum Bacteroidota; class Bacteroidia; order UKL13-3; family UKL13-3; genus CAINMV01. Next base: position 202 of record JBBRJE010000161.1, on the reverse strand, counting down.
GTAGAAGCATTCGTGGATACATAATAATTATTAAATACATAGGAGCTGATCTGGTTATTGCTGTTATTCTGATCGATAAATGCATAGCATCCATCGCCACCGCTTACCGATGTAACACTGTTGATCCCCGATGAAGAAAATTTTAGCGAGCCGTTATCCTGTGCGCCGCCGATGAAATTATTCGATCCTGATACATTGGCCA
>JBBRJE010000160.1:0-7043 GCA_038219845.1 Bacteroidia bacterium | reverse complement strand
AACCCATTGGGGCTTCAGTGGCCCGGCGGTATTGCGCCTTTCAGCCTGGGGCGCAAGGCACTTGGCCGAATGCAATTATCAATTTGAGTTTAGCATCAATTGGCTGGGCGATCTTAAGAAAGAGGAATTGTCAAATCATTTATTGGAGTATAAGCAGGGTAACCCCAATAGGAATTTGCAGAGCTTTGATCTGGCCCTACCCAAGAGGCTATGGCAATATTTAATCCACCTGGCAGGTATAAAAGAGGAACTGAAATGGCAGGATATGGCCAAAATCCTTATAAATAAGCTATCAGAAGTGATTTGCCAAGATCAATATGAAGCTAGAGGTAAGACCACCTATAAAGAGGAATTTGTAAGCTGTGGAGGAATCAGCCGCAAGGAAATTGATTTCAGGACCATGCAAAGCAAGATCATTCCCGGTTTATTTTTCGCCGGCGAGGTAATTGATATTGATGGAATCACCGGCGGATTTAATTTTCAGAATGCCTGGACGACGGCCTGGATAGCAGCGAATTCTATTTCTATCTCTTAGACTGAAAGAAAGTATCAAACTAAAAGCTACTCCTTTTGATTATGCAATAAGCGAAAAAATTAACATGAAACAAAAATTATAATTAACTAAAATTTAACCATAAATCTTCATCCATATAAAAACAATTCTATAAACTTGATAAATGAAATTAAAATTATGCCTGTTCCATTAAACATTCTTGGTGGTTTACATGCTTTAGCAATATCAGTCCAACATGGGATACCGATCCAAGTGGTGGTACTAGGCCTTTTTTGCAGTGGTTGAAGGATACTTGGAAAAAAATAAGGGGTGATGTAGTTACTGATGTCGCAACATGGATTTTAACAATGGTAGATTCGCAAACAAATTCTGGAATAAAGGTACTTGGTAGTGTTCTAGTTTCAATAGGACAATTTTGGTAATTTTTTAAATTTTCAACTCTTATTTAATTTTTCAGTCATGGTAACTAAAATCAGTGTTATATTATTTATTCTTACGATTATTGTTTTTTGCTCTTTTATAACTAAAAAAAATGAAAATAAATCATTTCAATATGCACTGCTTTACGAAACCCATTTAGGATTAGGACTGAATAAGCTGGAAGTAATTTATGACACAGGTGAACAAGAAGATTTGATCAAAAAATTAAACATAAAACTCTCCGGAAGTTGGAATGCAAACGAGAATTTTCAGAAAGAAGTGTTATCTTTCAAATATCTAAATGAAAAAGGTTACAACTTTGTTTCTCAATCTTATGATAGTAAAAATGGAACAAATTCATTTGTTTTTATTAAATCTAACTGATTTTACATGCCCCTCGTTACACGAAATTTGTAATAACAAAATGTGTTCGTTGTAGGTTTTGCCTACAACTGAATGTTGGCAAGTTTTTGCTTGCGAAAACTGCCTTTCATTGCGCTTTAAATCTTATAATTGTCCATCAATTTCAATTTGTGCCGTTTGCAAACATGCTCGGCCCGAACTTGTATTGATTTTTCATTTTTCACTATTCATTCTCTATACATTTTATTATTTTCGCGGCTATGAAAAATTTGTCCCTGATATTTAATTCTGTTCTGGCTATACTGATAGCAGTTTTATTCTGGCTGCATTTTAAGCAGGGGAAAAATAATGAAGCCACCAAGCAAATAAATTTTGGAGATAAGAATATGAAAATCGCGTATGTTGATGTAGAAAAAATCGACAGCAATTATAAATATATCCTGGATAAAAGAGCGGTGATGGAAAAGGAGATTGACAATAGCCGCAATACACTCGCTTCAACAGAGCAGAACCTCGGAAATATGCAGCATAAGCTTGAACAGGACAATTACGATCTTCAGAATAATACCTCCTTAAGCATGGCGGATAAGTACAATAAGCAGAAGGAGCTGGAAGCCTTATACGGTAAATTCCAATCTGAATCCGCCGCTTACCAGAAACGTAAGGATGAGATGGAAAAAGAGCTGGACGATAAAGTGCAGAAGTTCAATAAAAAGATGATGGATAATTTATACAGCAATATCAAGAAATATAATCTCAACCAGAAATATGATTATATCTTAACCAAGCAGCAGATGCTATTAGCCAACGACAGCCTGGATATTACGGAAGATATCTTAAAGCTCCTGAATGAAGAATATGATGATACTAAATAATATTCTTCCGTATTTTTGTTCCTGTATACCCACCTGCCAGCGCTAAGATGCAGCCTGAAATAATCATCCAGAGAGGATGCTTATAACTGACGAAATTTATAATTAGAACGATAAAAAAAAGACCGGATGTAATTATCCCTGTTCTTACATTGTTTGAAATCAAAATGGTAATATAAGTTCCGGCCAACGCTGCGATACCCAATCCTATAGCATCAGAAATTAATAATCCCATAGGAGCCAAGCTGAGGAAAGTCTCCATTTCCTGTTTATTATCCGGCCTTCCTGTTTTCATATTAAAAATATAGGGAAGCAGGGTCTCAAAAAATAATACGATCACGAAGGCAGTAAACAGGCCTGCAAGAATAGAGAAGAAGGTTTTGAACATGGTTTATGACTATGGCAAAAGAAAAAGATTTCCGGTGATTGAAAAAATTTAATTTAATTTGAATGATTTATGATAATCAGAAGCAAAGCGCCTTTACGAATCGGCTTGGCCGGCGGCGGAACCGATGTGAGCCCTTACAGTGATGTTTATGGAGGCGCAATTTTGAACGCCACCATCAGTCTTTTTGCTTATGCCACGCTCATTCCCCGAACCGATGACAGGGTTATTTTTAATGCGATTGATAAAAACGAAAGCGAGACCAGTTCCATTTCCGAAATGGATTCCTTAGGCAACCTACAATTATTGAAGGGCGTGGCTTCGTATATTCATCATAAGCACCATCCTCTTACCCAAGGCTTCGAATTAAGCACCTTTGTAGATGCCCCCGCAGGAAGCGGACTGGGCACCTCTTCCACTTTATGTGTGGCCATTATTGCGGCTTTCGCCGAATGGCTTAATTTGCCTATGGGAGAATATGATATGGCGCAGATGGCCTATGATATCGAACGGCATTATTTGGGTATGGCAGGGGGGAAGCAGGACCAGTATGCGGCCACCTTCGGAGGCTTTAATTTTATGGAATTCTTTGGCGAAAAGGTTATTGTAAATCCGTTACGGGTGAAATCGAAATATGTAAACGAAATGGAAAACAATGTGCTTTTGTATTATACATCTACCTCCCGCTTAAGCAGCACCATCATTGAAGAGCAGCAGAAAAATGTGAATGCAAAAAAAGATAAAAGCATTGATGCCATGCATAAATTGAAAGAGCAAAGCATCATGATGAAGGAGGCCATTCTTACAGGTAACCTCGATATGATTGGCGAGATCCTGAATTTCGGTTGGATTTATAAAAAGCAGATGGCCGACGGGATTTCCAACCCCCGTATTGATGAGATCTATGAAACGGCCATTTCCAGTGGCGCTACAGGTGGGAAAATAAGCGGTGCCGGTGGTGGTGGCTTTATGATATTTTATTGTCCGGGAAATACCAGCTATAAAGTGAGACATGCATTGGCTTCCATGGGCGGTGATTTCAAAAGGTACCAATTTATAGAACATGGCGTACGTTCATGGAAAATTTAATTTCAAATAGCATGAGAAATATTATTTTATTATTTTCATTGATGGTTGTTTTCTCATTTTGTAAGAAAGGGAAAACAGACCGTCAAAAAATTGAGGAATATGTGGCGGCAAATAATTTGCATGGCGAATTCACCGGAAGCGGTTTATATTTCACGGTAGATATTGCCGGTACAGGTGTAAATCCTACCGTGGATAATACAGTGAAGGTGGAGTACACCGGTTATTTATTAGACGGCACTATATTCGACGGCACTCCGGCGGGTTCTCCTATTGAGTTTGCTTTATCCCAGGTGATACTGGGTTGGCAGGAAGGCATTCCGAAATATAAAAAAGGGGGTAAAGGGAAATTAATTATTCCAAGCGCCTTGGGCTATGGATCGAGCTCCAATGGCTCTATTCCGGCTAACTCAGTTTTGGTATTTGATGTATTTCTGGTCGACTGGCATTAATTTGTATTTTTTTTGTTTCGCTGATCCGTAGTTTTATTTGTCGGCGTTGGCCAATGCCATAAATTTTTTCCTGAGAAAATTGGGTAGTATTTCTTTTTGAGTGAGGATGATCTTGTCTTCATCATCAAGCCGGTCAATCATTTCCAGGTATTTTTCTTCACCGAACTGTTCAATCACCTGGCCTTTCTTTTTTTCATCGGTTAATAAATAGTGCCGCATACCTGGCCCATCGGCTTCAGGGTGAAATTGGGTGCCATAAATTTCATCCGTGAAACGAACAGCCATCAAAGCGCGTTCTAATGGGATCTTTGGCCTTTCCTTTTCAAGGGCAAGCACTTCCGCTCCGGTCTCAAAAAATTTAGTCAGGTTGGGTTGTATTACCTGCCATTCGCGACTATCCACAATATAGAATGTATCCTTAAGATTTTTTAAAATCTCATCCAGAAATCCTGCTTCTGTTTTATGAACGGGCAGCACTCCAAAAGAAGGACTTTTACGTTCGCATACCATGCCATAATCATAATGTCTGCAAAACACCTGGAAAGAATGGCATATTAAAAAAAGGTATTTTTTATTCTTCTGCGTTTTATTATTGAATTGAATTAATTCGGTGAGTTCGAAAAATTTATGCTCCCAATCGGAGTCGCTGCTATCAATAGGGCTGCCCGGCCCGCCGGTGCTGATGAATACATCAAAATCATTTATCGCGGGTATTTCACAAAGACTGCGCAAATCAAAAACTTCAAATGTGATCGGGATATTATATTGAAGTGCAAATTTGTGGATGATATCTTTTATTCCCCGCATCCCCTGGTTCTCATGACCCTGGTACATATCCAGGATAGCAATTTTATAATTCACACGGTAAAGATAATTGAAATTTGATTATTGAGAAGAGGTGGAATGGAATTGTCTGAATCTGGATTCCTGAAAGGATCTGCTCTTCTTTTACCCATTCAAAACTCAATTCTAATGATTAAATTCGCGCTTAAATGCAAAAATCGGTTGCTTTCTACACCCTGGGCTGCAAGCTCAATTTCTCAGAAACCTCTTCCATTCAGCGAAAGCTAATGGACCAGGGATTTGTTAAGAAAGATTTTGAAGAAGGCGCTGATATTTATGTGATCAATACCTGTTCGGTAACGGATCATGCAGATAAGAAATGCAAGCGCGTGGTGAGAGAAGCACTCAGTCATAATCCGAATGCTTATATTGCTATAGTAGGCTGCTATGCCCAGCTCAAGCCGGAAGAAATAGCAGCCATCCCAGGCGTGGATATAGTACTGGGTGCTGCGGAGAAATTTAATATTGAATTCCATTTGAATGACCTGGTAAAGCGGGAGAAAGGGGCAGTTTATAGTTGCGATATTAACGATGTCAACGATTTTGTTCCGGCTTATTCCCTTGGCGACCGCACGCGTACTTTTTTGAAGATACAGGATGGCTGTGATTATAGCTGCTCCTATTGCACCATACCTTTGGCCAGGGGTAAGAGTCGCAGTGCCTCCATCTCTGAAGTATTGCATCAGGCGAAGGAGATAGGATCGCGTGGAGTGAATGAAATTGTTTTAACCGGCGTGAATACAGGTGATTTTGGCAATTTCAAGGATGAAGATTTTCTGGAGCTGATTAAAAAGCTAGACCGGCTAGAAAATATTGCACGTTTCCGGATCTCATCTATTGAACCGAATTTATTAAGCGATGAGATCATTGATTTTGTAGCCATTTCTAACAAGTTTGTACCTCATTTTCATATTCCCTTGCAAAGCGGCTCCGACAAAATCCTGGGAAACATGCGCCGCAGGTACCAGCGTGAATTATATGCTGCCAGGGTTGCCAAAATAAAATCGGTCATGCCGCATTGCTGTATCGGGGTGGATGTTATTGTTGGATTCCCCGGAGAGACGCAGGAGGATTTTCTTGATTCATATCATTTTATTAATTCCCTGGATATATCTTACCTTCATGTATTCACTTATAGCGAACGACCCGGTACCCAGGCTGCGGTTATGCCTGGAAGGGTGCTCGAGCGAGCCAGGTATGAACGCAATGCCATGCTGCGTATTCTAAGTGATAAAAAGAAGCGGGCTTTTTATGAAGCGCATTTAAATACACTTCATAAGGTATTGTGGGAGGCAGATTATAATCATGGTGAAATGCATGGATTCACACAAAATTATATCAAGGTGAAAACAAATTATAATGAAGACAGGATTAATACTTTAACTGAGGTTCAGTTGCGTGAGATCAATGACGACCTCACCGTATCAGTATCTTAGCCTGCATTAAATTTCATCCCCGGCTTAAAACAACACGCCTATGGTAAGGGCCACATAAGAATTGGTGATTTTTGAATTCGGCTGCTTGTTAATATCGCTGAAGCCTCCGTTATAAGATAAGCCTGCTACCAACGAGGTCTTTCCACCCACAGAATATTCAATACCCCCACCGATAATCAATGCCATCCTGATAAATCCAATATCGTCATTGAAATTTGCATAGGAGGTAGCCGAAGGCGCTTTGTATCCGGCGCCGCCGTAACGGCCTTTAGAAGCGCTCACTTTTTTACTTATATTAAACTGTGGTTCTATACCAAATTGCCCGTAATATTTTATATAATTTATCTCTTTTGTTTTCAATTTAAGTGTAATCGGGATGCCCAGGTATTGAAGCTTATATTTCAATAGCACATTATTGGCGCTGAAGGTCGTGTTCGGATCTGTATCTCTCAGGGTATCTACATGGTTAAGCTTCAATGGAGAGAAGACGACATCAATACCTGTGGCGAAATAATAATTATCAGCTAATTTGAAATCGCTGGTCAAGCCGAAATTATAGCCTAAACTTGCGCCTGAACCTTTGATAAACGATTGATCACTTTTGGCGAATCCTATGGTTGGTGTGAAATGTAATCCCAGCCTGAAGGTATTTTCCGCAGACGCATCAGCGGT
>JBBRJE010000159.1:0-7047 GCA_038219845.1 Bacteroidia bacterium | reverse complement strand
GCAGGCTGAACGGGGTGGCGGCAGGCGCAGGATGCTCGTTGGCGCTGGCCTGCGATTTCATTATTGCTTCCGAGAAAGCATCCTTGATTGAAGTTTTTGTAAACATCGGTTTGGTTCTCGATAGCGGTTCTTCGTATTTTTTGCCGCGGTTAATAGGTTCGGCCCGTGCTTTCGAATTGGCCACTTTAGGCAGCAAAGTAACAGCACAACAGGCTTTCGACTGGGGAATGGTAAACAAGGTAGTGCCCGAAGAAAAATTAGATGAGGAGGTAAACGCCATCGCCACAATCTATGCCAATGGCCCCACAAAAGCATATGGGCTGATGAAAAAAATGCTCAACAAATCGCACCATAGCGATTTAGAAACCATGCTGGAATATGAGATGTATTGCCAGGAAATTGCAGGCAATAGCAAGGATTATAAGGAAGGGGTGAAAGCGTTTATCGAAAAGCGGAAAGCGAATTTTATTGGGGATTAATTAAAATACAATAACGGCTAAAGCCTCAGTGACGAGTTCATAACCACGCCCTAAAGAGCGCGGTTACAGTTCACGGCTAAAGCCGCCAAAATTCTTAACGGATTAAATTCGACCTGAGGAACCATAAAGCCGTCAAATGACTGACATTAACCACGCCCATCGTAACGGTGTAGAGGGCTTTAGCCATGACGGGGCTACTGTCCCAAAGAACAAATTATGGACATTGAATAAAGAACTAAAAATGGTCACGGTAATAATATATTGATGAATGATCTATTCACTATCAAAGGATGATTATATGATAGAAGTTTCTTCTTTAGGGGCGGAGCTAGCTTCGCTTAAGAAGAATAATATAAATTATCTCTGGTCAAAAACCAAACCTTGGTGGCAACGCCATGCTCCTGTTTTATTTCCGATCGTTGGCAAACTAAAAAACAATATTTACTTCTACGATGGGAAAGAATATTCACTTCCCCAACACGGCTTTGCACGCGACAGTGAATTTGAATTGATTGAAAAAACGGATGCATCATTATTATTTCGATTAATAACATTCAATAATCCAAACTATCCTTTTGAGTTTGATTTTTTTATAAAATATAGTATCGCTCCAAGTGGCATAACGACTAGCTATCGTGTTCAGAATAAAGGCGATGATATTTTACCTTTCAGCGTGGGCGCGCATCCCGGATTTATTTGTCCCTTTCACGCCTACGAAACTTTAGAAAATTATTATTTCGAATTCGATGATGATGAATCATTAAAACGAACGATCTTAAATGAAGGTTTGCTGACTGCTCATTCGCTAACCATCTTACTGGAAAATAAAAAACTTCCTTTAAGTGAAATGCTTTTTAAGGATGATGCACTGGTATTGTCGGGATTTAAATCAAAATGGATCGCATTAAAGAGTGAAAATTATGCCCTTAAAGTCTCCTGGGATAATTGTACTTACCTGGGGCTATGGAAACAGCCAGACGCCCCCTTCGTATGCATCGAACCTTGGTGGGGCGTGGCGGACAGCGAGACACATAACCAGGAACTAATTCATAAAACAGGAATCAATTTATTAAAGCCCGGCGAAAAGAAAGAGTTTTGGTTTAATATCGATATTACGGATTAATTCAATAACAGCCGATTGTAATTCCATGCTTCGCAAGCTGCCTGGTTCTTAGGTTGCGGTTGGTGTGTCGCTCCCCAGAAGGGCTGGATAGATCTGCTAGCGTACAAAGCACAACAAATAAATAAGCCGGATATGAAAAAACCGGCAAATAAAATTCCCATTTATCTTACATTTGACATCTTAGTATTAATTCGTGAATGGCCTATATCAATCCCTTTTTCTTATTTTAGATATAAAAACAAAAAGACAGAAGAACAGCTGCCGATCCTTCGTAAGAAAATTTTAGCGGAAATCGCACTTAGTGCCGATGGTTATATTATCGCGGAAGGGAAGGTATTTACAAGGGATGAGGTATTAAAATATTTCGATAAATTAAAGAACGCGGGGATCTATACTTTTATGAACTGATCGCTGAAGATCGCATTTTGCATAATTTTCTCAGCGGCACCTTTCCCATTGCGGATTCCGGCTTCCGTTTCCACGAAGCTTACGTAACGGCGTCCTTCATTAATTTTATCAGCCCGTTTTACCGTGATAGCTATGTGAATTATATCATACGGTTGTTTCAGCGGGGTAAAAAAACAAAAGCTGATCCTATCATTAACAATACGGCCTTTTTAACCACGGACGATAAAATGGCCGCCTATACCACGCTGGGTGAATACCTGGAAAAAAACAACCGAAAAATAAATGAATTTAAAATTATTATGAGTTTTACCAAGTCTTAAAAATTTAAATTTTTGAATGACTAATATTACAAAGTAAATAGTTTAAATTAGAAATGCATATTATTCATGCCTTAAAGGTTCATTTATCTTGAAGAAAGATTTTTATAAGGAACCTTTCTTCACTTTTTGCTAATTTTCCCCATGTTATTGCAGTGCGCTCATCGATCCAGATACATCGCGATGGATCGATCACTATATTATTATCATCCATTGACATTGCTACTTTAGCAGGCTCATTTGATTTTTTCTGATATGCATAAGCTAACCTTGCTTTTTTTTCATCTTTAAATTCATAATAAAACATGTTTCCATTATTTTTTGCGAGTTTTTTTTCATCAAAGTTCTGTTCTGCGTCATTAAAAATATAATACATTCTCGAATTTGACATTAATGCTATATACCCGGTGAAGTCAAATGATTCTGTAACCTGTTTTTTAGGTATAACAACCGTTTTAACAAGACGGCCTTTTCCATCCATATCGAATTCAATGATTTGATTGTTATTATAACCCGAATAGTCTGTAAATTGTATCTCTGAAATAATTTTTACAGAACCATCATCATTATAGAATATTTCTGGAACAGTATAGCTGACGAGTCCTCCACCTTTATCGATTCCTTCTATAGATTTCTTTATTTCCCGATCGGTGGCTACATTTGCTTCAAAAATCCTGATCATGTCTTCTTTAGGAATTTTATTGTACTGGCTAGTCTGAATAATCCAGTCATCTGTGTTCATCTTAATATAATAAACTCCATGTGATCCGTATTTGGATTGAAATTCTCCAGCTTCCCTATAATAACCTGTGAATACAAATTTACCCGAATCGAGATCAAAACCGGTTACAGTATGCAATACTGCTCCTTTGTTCTCAAACTTGATCTCTTGAAGTTCGTCATCCTCTGAGACGAAAAAGATTTTATAAAGAAAGTTGGATTTAGAATCCGGGTTGGCTTTGATTTCTTCCTTGGAAGGCAAATAATATGCATTGATGATAACTTTACCTTCATTAGTAACCGTGTAATTCTGTATAAAAAATTTTCTGCTTTTGTAGGGGAATTTCATTTTCTTTTTATAGATAGTCTTTAAATGATTGTCAAAAACCCATAATTCTACAAACTCCTTATCGGTTTCCCACTCTGACTTTTCACGATATATTAATATTTTGCTTTTATCCTTTGATAAGACACGACCCAAACTACCAATATATTGTGTCCTGGAGGTTGGGATTTTGGCCAAGACCTTCTGTTTCACGATATCAGTTCCATTTCTATCAGTTATTTGTCCATAAATTGTATTAATTTCCGCTTTCTGATCATAGTATCCGTATATTGTTGTCGTTGATTTGGGTTCGAACATTGGCTCGATCCAGTCTGGATCATTGCTACCAACCGTAGGGTAACGAAGAAGAAAAGTATCTTTTTTCTTTAGTGTCGCGACACTGTATATGGTTAAAAGGAAGCCATCTTCAACGGTATTGGAAACAAGAAATTCCTCACCAGTAAACTTATAAAGAGACTTTGAATCAAACCTTGTATTGATGGTTTTTTGGGGTTTAATATGCTTCGCTGTTAGATATGCAGGTTTTTGGGAAAAAAGAGGAATTGTAAAAGCAGTAATTATAATTCCGGCAAATAAATTCTTCAGGATATTATTCATAATTTCATTAAGAATTAATGTTTCTATTTAAAATATTAAAAAGTGGCTTTTCCATTTAACAAGTATTCTTACTGGATAAGAGGTACTTACTGGATATTTCCCTCAAACTGACCCCTCCACATCGCATCAAACTGATCCCTCACTTTTAACTCCCATCTTTCTGTTGATCTTAATTAATTTTAGCTTGCTTTGGCAAAGTTAATTTTTTAATTTTCTAAACCAATTTGTTCTTCCATTTTTACTTGCCTTTTCTTTCTTAATGACTCACCTTTCATCTCAATACGGTTTGAGTCATGAATAATTCTATCAAGAATAGCATCTCTGCTATGGTTTGCTCACCGATTATCTCATGCCATTTACTGATTGGAACCTGAGAAGTGATAATAGTAGAAGATTTACCATGATTTGTTCCAGAGGAAGAATTCGTGGGTAGAAGTGGCGAGGGGGGTGGCATACCTTCCATCGGAAGGTTTTGTGCCATAAAAGCAAGAATAAATAACACCTTTGGATTATAATAAAAATTTGGAACGCAGTCAAATTGAACCATATAGATTAAAAGGAATTGGAATGATCTCAATGACCCATTCGCACGAAACCTTCTGAAGGAAGGAAATACACACGCCCAATTATTCTACCCACGAATTCTTCCTATGGAAGAAAATACAAATGCATCCATCCAATTAATTTTTTTACACGCATAGCAGATATGGAAATAACGGGAGTAGTCATGGAATTAAATATATCTTGTATGCCTGCCCCCGATTCCTTACTTCATTTATTACCTTTGCAAAATCAGAAAATGAAATTCGAGCTTACTTCAGAATTTAAACCTACCGGTGATCAGCCGGAGGCTATCGTGCAATTAGTGGACGGCTTGAAGCGCGGGGAAAAATCACAGGTGCTGCTGGGTGTTACTGGCAGCGGTAAAACTTTTACTGTGGCCAATGTGATCGAACAGGTTCAAAGGCCCGTACTTGTATTAAGCCATAACAAAACCTTAGTGGCACAGCTCTACGGTGAATTCAAACAATTCTTCCCGGAGAATGCGGTGGAATATTTTGTGAGCTATTACGATTATTACCAGCCCGAAGCATTCATCGCTTCTTCCAATACCTATATAGAAAAAGATTTACAGATAAACCAGGAAATAGAAAAGCTGCGATTAAAAACCACTTCCTCGCTGCTCAGTGGACGCCGCGATATCATTGTTGTTGCTTCGGTTTCCTGCATCTATGGGGCCGGCAACCCTTCCGATATCAAAGGCAGCATCATCCATCTGCAAATAAAGCAGCGCCTGAACAGGCAATCGCTATTGTATAAATTGGTAGATGGCTTATATAGCCGCACCACGGCCGATTTCAACCGCGGTAATTTCCGTGTGAAAGGTGATACGGTGGACGTTTATTTAGCTTATGCTGATTATGCCTATCGTATCCATTTCTTCGATGACGAGATTGAAGCCTTGGAGATGTTCGACCCTTTGACCGGACAGCGCATAGAGAAAGCAGATATGATAGCGATCTACCCGGCCAACCTCTATGTAAGCTCCAAAGATTCATTGCAGCATGCCATCCGCGAGATACAGGATGATATGGTGAAACAATGTGAATATTTTAAGAATGTGGGATTGCACCTGGAAGCCAAACGCCTCGAAGACCGTGTCACCTTCGACCTGGAGATGATGCGTGAACTGGGTTATTGTAGCGGCATTGAAAATTATTCCCGTTATATGGACCGCCGCAAGCCCGGTGACCGTCCTTTTTGCCTTCTTGATTATTTTGCAGATGACTTCCTACTCATCGTGGATGAAAGCCATGTATCCATGCCACAAATTAAAGCCATGTACGGTGGCGACCGCAGTCGCAAGCAGGCCCTGGTGGAGAATGGGTTTCGGCTGCCGGCTGCAATGGATAACAGGCCACTGAAATTCGAGGAATTTAATGCAATCGTAGGCCAGACTATTTTTGTTAGCGCCACACCCTCAGATTACGAATTGAATGAGGCCGAAGGATTAATCGTTGAACAGTTGGTGCGTCCTACCGGCTTACTCGATCCGGTGATAGAAGTGCGGCCCAGCATAAACCAGGTAGACGACCTGCTCGATGAGATCGACGACCGCATCAAAATGGGAGACAGGATATTGGTGACCACGCTGACCAAACGGATGGCGGAGGAATTAAGCAAATATATGATCAGGCTAAATATCAAATGTGCTTATATCCATAGTGAAGTAAAAACGCTGGACCGGGTGGAGATTTTACGCGATCTGAGATTGGGAGTCTATGATGTGCTTATTGGTGTGAATCTGCTCCGCGAAGGATTGTATCTGCCGGAGGTAAGCATGGTGGCTATTTTGGATGCGGATAAGGAAGGCTTCCTGAGAAGCACCACCTCCCTGGTTCAAACAATCGGGAGGGCCGCCAGGAATGATCGCGGTAAAGTAATCATGTACGCCGACAGGATCACCGACAGCATGCGTAAGACCATAGAGGAAACCGACCGCCGCAGGGAGAAACAGATTGCTTATAATTTAGAACATGGCATCACGCCGCAAACGGTGAGAAAAAGTATAGATGAAATTTTAAAACAAACCAAAGTCGCGGATTCTAAAGATGTACCTCCTAAATTCTACCTTGAGCCCGAAGAGCCGAACATGGCAGCCGACCCGGTGATCCAGTTTATGAGCAAGCCGCAGATCGAGAAAATGATTGCAGATACACAAAAGGCCATGCAGAAGGCGGCCAAAGAAACAGATTTCATGCTCGCTGCGAAATTAAGGGATGAGATGTTTGGACTACAAAAATTGCTGGAAACTAAATAGCAAGAGGGTCAGTGGTCAGAAACACATAAAATTAATAGCTTATCAATCAATGTCGTTTAGTTAAGTATTTATTAATATAAAATTGGTTCAGGTTTCCGCTTCGCGGAAAGAAATGCATTTTAACACTGAGAACACAGAGATTAAATACAAGCAGAGGGCGCAGAGGAAAACAATTATAGATTCATACACCTGCATTTCTCTGTGCCCTTCCCGCCCGAAGTGGCGGGATGTATTTT
>JBBRJE010000158.1:0-7048 GCA_038219845.1 Bacteroidia bacterium | reverse complement strand
AAGTACCTTGTTACAAAGCCTTTAATTATCGATACTTCCTTCACGAAAGAATTTGTAGCCCAAATCAAATCTCTTCGAAATATTGAGATCCGGGCTCAGGAAAAAGGATACCTGGAAAATATTTATGTAGACGAAGGACAGTTTGTAAAGGCCGGTCAGATGCTGTTTAAGATCATGCCGAAGATATACGAGGCTGAGCTTATGAAGTCGGAGGCCGAGGCCGATGCATCGGAAATAGAACTTCAGAACACCAAAGCGCTGGTAGAAAAAAATGTTGTATCTAAGAATGAGCAGGCCATGGCCCAAGCCAAATTCAATGCCGCCAGGGCCGGGGTAGCTATGGCCAAATTACACTTGTCCTTTACAGAGATCAGGGCTCCATTCGATGGCATCATCGACCGTATACCGAAGAAATTGGGAAGCCTGATCGATGAAGGAGAATTGCTTACCTCCCTTTCCGATAATAGCGAAGTGTATTGTTATTTCAATGTCTCTGAGCCGGAATACCTGCAGTATCAATCCAATGTAAAAGAAAGAGGTAGTAATACAGTGGAGCTGCTCTTAGCCAATGGGCAAAAGCTTCCATATAAGGGTAGGATAGAAGTTATAGAAGGCGAGTTTGATAATGAGACCGGAAATATTGCTTTCAGGGCCAAATTCCCCAATACAGACAGGCTCTTGAAAAATGGAGAAACAGGCAAGGTGCTCCTAACTTTCCCGCTAAAGAATGCTTTGGTTATTCCTCAAAAAGCTACCTATGAGATCCAGGATAAAAAGTTTGTCTTCGTGGTCGACAAAAATGATATTGTAGGCTCGCGGTTGATCACAATAAAAGGATCCTTACCCGACTTATATATCATTGAAAGCGGACTGCAGGCAGAAGATAAAATACTGCTGGAAGGGGTGCAGAAGGTGAAAGAAAATGAAAAGATAAGCTACGAGCTTAAAGATCCCAAAGAAGTCATTTCACAGCTGCGCTTAAAAGCAGAATAGAATCCCCATTAAAAAGAAATCCATGTTTAATAGATTTATACAAAGGCCGGTAATGTCGATTGTGATATCCCTGATCATTATGTTTATGGGTGCACTGGCTTTAACAAGCTTGCCTGTAACGCAATTCCCATCTATATCTCCACCGAAAGTAAATGTGGTAGCTGATTATCCGGGCGCTAACGGCGAACTCATGACCAAGGCTGTAATTATTCCTTTGGAACGCGCGCTTAACGGGGTTCCGGGGATGAAGTACATGACTTCTGATGCAGGCAATGACGGAGAAGCGGGGATACAAATCATATTCAACCTAGGCACCGACCCCAATCAGGCGGCGATCAACGTGCAAAACAGGGTGGCCTCGGTAGTGAATAAGCTTCCTCCACTGGTTGTGCGGGAAGGAGTGAAAATCACCAGGGAGGAATCGAATATGCTATTATATATAAATCTTTATAGTAATGATAGCGGGTCCGACCAGAAGTTCCTTTTCAACTTTGCTGATATAAACTTATTGCCTGAAATAAAAAGGGTGAATGGCGTTGGGTTTGCTGATATTTTAGGAACGCGTGAATATGCCATGCGTATCTGGCTCAAACCCGACCGTATGCTGGCATACAAAATATCTGCCGACGAAGTGATGGAGTCATTAGCTTCTCAAAGTTTGGAAGCATCGCCTGGAAAGACAGGAGAAAGCTCAGGCAAACGATCACAGACTTTTGAATATGTTTTAAAATATTCAGGGCGGTTCACCACCAAGGAACAATATGAAAATGTGGTAGTGAAATCCAATCCTAACGGAGAATTACTGCATCTGAAAGATATTGCAGATATTGAATTTGGAAGCTCGATGTATGATATTTACTCCAACCTGAACGGTAAGCCTTCGGCGGCCATCGTGCTTAAGCAATCCTATGGCAGCAATGCGAGCCAGGTAATAAAAGATGTGAAAGCGAAGCTGGAGGAGATCAAAAAAAACTCATTTCCAAAAGGAATGGATTATGAGATCAGCTATGATGTTTCTACCTTCCTCGATGCCTCCATCGATAAAGTTATTCATACACTTTTAGAAGCCTTTATATTAGTGGGGCTGGTTGTTTATATCTTTTTGGGTAACTGGCGCTTTACACTTATCCCTGCGATCGCCGTACCGGTATCTTTAATTGGCACATTCATGTTCATGCAATTCTTCGGAATTACGTTGAACCTTATCACATTATTTGCCCTGGTGCTTGCTATTGGAATTGTGGTAGATAATGCCATCGTGGTGATTGAAGCCGTGCATGCCAATATGGAAAAGGACCATCTGCCGGTAAGAGCAGCAACTGAAAAAGCCATTCATGAAATAGCCGGTGCCATTATTGCAATCACCTTCGTGATGGCAGCGGTATTTATCCCCGTAGCTTTTATGTCGGGCCCGGTAGGGATATTTTACAGGCAGTTCTCCATCACCATGGCAACAGCCATTATCTTATCCGGAGTAGTAGCCTTAACACTCACGCCAGCTCTCTGTATGATGCTTTTAAGGAATATACATGATACACAAAAAAAGCGATCGCCCGTTCAGCGCCTTTTGGATGGATTTAATAATAAATTTAATAAAAGTGCTGCAGCCTATGAGAACCTATTGGGCCGCATCGTAACCCGACGGTCGGTTACTTTTATTGCACTTGTACTTTTTTGTGTAGCAACCTGGTTTTTGAATGGAAGCGTTCCGTCGGGCTTTATACCTAATGAAGACCAGGGGATGTTTTATGCGATCATCCAAACTCCTCCCGGCTCCTCGCTGGAACGCACGAATGAGGTGGCGGAAAAACTGGAGAAAATTGCTCAAAAAATGGAGGATGTACAATCTGTTTCTGCTTTAGCCGGCTACGAAATTTTAACTGAAGGAACAGGTTCCAATTCGGGTACCTGCCTGATCAATTTAAAAGGCTGGGGAGAGCGAAAACATTCAGTGCAGGAAATCATGCAGGAGCTCGAGGAGAAATCAAAAGATGTCAGCGGAGCGAACATTGAATTTTTCCAGCCGCCTGCAGTGCCGGGCTATGGAGCTGCCGGGGGCTTTGAGCTGCGCCTCTTGGATAAGGCAGGATCGGGAGATTTTAAAAAGATGGAGGAGGTAAATAATAATTTTGTGGAGGAGCTGAAAAAACGAAAGGAATTATCCTCCGTATTCAGCTTTTACAGTGCCAGCTTCCCGCAATATATGCTTAAGGTAGACAATGACCTTGCCCAGCAGAAAGGGGTGAGCATTGAAAATGCTATGAATACCTTATCCACGCTCTTAGGAAGTAATTACGAGATCAGCTTTATCAAATTTGGCTTTAACTATAAAGTGATTGTTCAGGCGGGAGCGCAGTACCGTGCCTTACCAGAAGATGTGCTAAAATTATATGTTAAGAATTCGCGTGATGAAATGGTTCCTTATTCCGCCTTTATGAAAATTGAAAAGGTATATGGGCTTTCGGAAATCACCCGGCATAATATGTACAATTCCTCGGAGATCAGCGGCTCGGCATCCAACGGATTCAGCAGTGGCGCTGCGATTAATGCCATACAGGAAGTGGCTGATAAGAAGCTGCCCCGAGGATTTGGAATTGGCTGGGCAGGAATCTCTGCCGACGAGGTAGCCCAGGGCAACCAGGCAATATTTATCTTTCTTATCTGCTTAGGATTTGTTTACCTCATCTTAGCTGCCCAATACGAAAGCTTCCTGCTGCCACTCTCAGTAATACTTTCGCTCCCTGCTGGTATTTTTGGAGCATTTCTATTGCTCAAGATCACCGGCCTCGAAAATAATATCTATGCCCAGGTAGCCATGGTTATGCTGATTGGGTTATTGGGTAAAAATGCAGTGCTTATTGTAGAGTTTGCCGCCCAGCGTCACCGTGCAGGCAAATCTGTATTCGAGTCGGCTCTGGAAGGTTCACGCGCACGATTCCGACCGATTCTGATGACTTCCTTTGCCTTCATTGCAGGATTGATACCGCTGGTATTTGCCAACGGACCTGGTAAAATCGGAAACCGTACCATCGGTACAGCCGCCGCAGGTGGAATGTTAATCGGTACTATTTTTGGCGTGCTTGTGATCCCGGGATTGTATTACGTGTTTGCATCATTAGCAGAAAAAATAGCGTATGTAAAAGGCGAAGAAGAAAATCCATTAACAGAAGCAATAGATAATAATGTTTAAAGTGAAGCTATCGTATATTATTATAATGAGTGCCTGCCTGGCCCTGGTAGGCTGTATGGTGCCCAAGGTAAGCCAGCGAACCGAAAACCAATCGGTTCCACAGGCCTATGTGAACGGTTCGGATACAGTTAATACTGTGACTATGAACTGGCGTTTATTTTTTAAAGATAAGAACCTGGTGAACTTAATTGATACTGCCTTGCAAAACAACCAGGAGCTGGCTATCACCTTGCAAGAAATTGAGATCGCTAAGAATGAAGTGTTGGTGAGAAAAGGACTTCTCCTGCCATCAGTTAAATTAGGCGGCGTTGCCGGTATTGAAAAGGTGGGCACTTATACCAGCCAGGGTGCGGGTGATGCCTCGGCTGAAATTATACCAGGCAGAAGGGTGCCTGAGGTGCTGGGGGATTTTACAGTCGCCGCGCATATGACCTGGGAATTGGATATCTGGAAGAAGCTGCATAATGCAAAAAAGGCCGCAGTCCTTCGTTATCTGTCCACTGTGGAAGGCAAGAACTTTGTAGTTACAGGACTGGTTTCAGAAGTGGCGAATTCCTATTATGAATTGATGGCATTGGATTATCAATTGGCCATCATTAGACAAAATATTGAGCTTCAAAAAAATGCTTTGTCTATTGTGAAAGTTCAGAAAGAAGCCAGCCAGGCTACCGATCTGGCAGTACAGAAATTCCAGGCAGAAGTTTTCAAATCGGAGAGCATGCAATATGAGATATATCAACAAATTAAAGAAACGGAGAACAGGATCAATTTTCTTTTGGGAAGATATCCTCAGCCTATTTTGAGAGACACCGCCAATTTCCTGCAGATGGAACCTGCATTGGCAGCAGCCGGCACACCATCACAATTACTTGCCAACCGCCCCGATATAAAAAAGGCCGAATTGGAATTGGCCGCAGCCAAGCTCGATGTAAAAGTAGCGCGGGCGGAGTTCTTACCTTCATTCGGTATATCAGCTGCCATTGGCTTACAGGCTTTTGATCCGGCTTATTTATTAAAGCTCCCGGAGTCCTTATTGTTTTTGCTGGCCGGCGAGGTGGCGGGTCCTGTGATTAACCGAAACGCCATCAAAGCTGAATATTATTCTGCCAATGCAAGGCAGGTGCAGGCGATCTATAATTATGAACGCACGATCTTAAATTCATATATGGAAGTTTCCAACCAGCTATCCGGGTTATCTACCCTGGAGAAAAGCTATGATCTGAAATCAAAACAAGTGGCGGCATTAATTCAGTCAATTGTGGTTTCTAATGATCTCTTCAGATATGCCCGGGCCGACTATCTGGAAGTTTTATTGACCCAGCGGGATGCATTGGAAGCCAGGCTAGAGCTGGTAGAAACCAAGAAAATGCAATTGAATGCAGGGGTGAATTTGTATAAGGCGCTGGGTGGGGGTTGGAGGTAAGAGGCTGCTGCAAGGGTAATTAAATCCAAAGCTTTTAGATGGAGAATGAATACTTCCAAATTGGCTTAATTGATGCTAGTATTCCATCGTAATAATCTAGTTAAATATTTATTTATATATAATCGGTTCAGGTTTCCGCTTCGCGGAAAGTAATGCATTTTAACACTGAGAACACAGAGATTAATACATCCCGCCCGAAGTGGCGGGATGAATTTTTAACTCCGCTTCCTCTATGTTAGAACCAACCACGAAGCGGTCCTAATCTCAACTAATGACATTGAATCTTAAATAATAAAAATATAACGGGATCTGTTTTTTTTAAAAGGGGCATAATTAAATTTAAAAATTATAATTATTTGCCGGGTCGGATAAACTATTATATTTGCAGCCATATAACTGCATAAATGGAAATCCGTAGAGATGTTTTTCAGGCAATAGCCGACCCTACCCGCAGGGCCATATTAAGCTTAGTGGCGCTTACTGCAATGACACCGGGTGCTATAGCTGAAAATTTTGACTCATCACGACAAACCATTTCCAAGCATATCCAGATATTATGTGAATGTGAGTTATTGCATCAAACGCAAACTGGTAGAGAAATTTATTATCATTTCAATTCAGAAAAAATGAAAGAAGTAGGCGACTTTATTGAACCATTCCGTAAAATTTGGGATGACAGGTTCAATAAATTGGAATCAGTAATGAAAAAATACAATACAGAAAAATAGCAGCCTATGGAACGAAAAACAAGAATTGACGCCGAAGCCGGCAAACAGGAATTGGTGATTACCAGGGAATTTGATTTGCCCGTGGAATTACTTTTTAAAGCTTATACGGAGCTGGAAATTGTGGAGCAATGGATGGGAACGAAAGTGCTGAAAATGGAAAGTAAAAAGCACGGCTGCTACCAGTTTGAAACGAGTGATGCCAATGGAAATATAGTATTTCAAGCCCATGGGGTAATTCATGAGTTTATCCCGGACCGCAAAATCATTCGTACTTTTGAAATGGAGAATTCGCCTTTTACTGCCCAGCTTGAGTTTTTGGAATTTGAAAAGCTTACCGACAATACCAGTAAGCTAATGATGCATATAGTATATAAATCTGTCGCACTCAGAGATCAAATGATGCAAATTGGATTTGCCGCTGGAATAAATATGGCGCATAATAGATTGCAAGAGATCCTCAGCAAATTAAAAACGGGACAATAATTGAGAGGTGGAGCAGCAACCACCAAAAAAACGGGCGTATCCGAAAAGCCATATGAGTAAGAGAAAAAAAATATATATCGAAAAATGAAATCATTGAGAATTGTTCTTATCGTACTTCTGGTTTTGTATGGATTAGGTGCCCTATCCGGAGCCATATTTTGCTTCTTTAACCCGGCAAAACAGGCGGAGATGCAGCACCTGGGAGAAATGACTGTTGGTTTAGAGAAATTA
>JBBRJE010000157.1:0-7066 GCA_038219845.1 Bacteroidia bacterium | reverse complement strand
GGTAATAACCGATTCTTGTTTTTGTATCATACACGAGCTCCTGCGTGGTGAGCGTAAAATCAGGCTGTGTGAGCACCACATAATCTTTGATATTGGCCACCCTGGTATTGCCGTCATAATGCAAAATATCTCCTGTAACTGTCAGCGAATCGCCCTGAACCAGCCGTACATGCCCATAGGCATCCATCACATTGCGTGTATCGTTCTTCAATGCGCTGTCGCAATACAACATGATATTGTCCTGTTTCACAATTACATTATTGGTGAGCTGCTGAAACTTCTCCCCTCCTTTTTCGAATCCAAATAAATCGGCATGAAGAATTTCTAACTGTCCCTGGGCGCTTACCAGGCCCGGCAGGAAGCACAATACCCATACAGCAAAAAATGAGCGGTGATTAAATATATTCTTAAAAAAACTCCTCGGCATTGTTAGTTTTGCAAAGAAACACAAGATAAATCAATAATAATTTAAAAGATGTTAGCAGAGACCCTTACGCGCTTCCTTTCTTCCCATATCCCCGGGCACCGGTCGAAGAAATACCTGCTGGCAGTAAGCGGCGGGATGGATAGCATGATCATGCTTGATCTTTTTAAATCGCTGGGGCTTGAAATTATGGTGGCCCATTGCAATTTTAATTTACGTGCGGCAGAGAGTGATTTGGATCAGGCCCTTGTAGAAAAAACCTGTGCATCCTTAAGCATTCCTCTTCATACAAAACAATTTGATACCCTAAAGGAAAAGGAGAAACAGAAACAGGGGACGCAGATGGTAGCCCGTAAGCTCCGCTATGAATGGTTTGAAGAATTGCGTGATGAGCTGGGTTGCCACTATTTATGCACCGCCCATCACCAGCGCGACAATGCGGAGACCCTGGTTCAGAGAATCATGCAGGGAGCCTACCCGGAGAGCCTGCAAGGAATTAAGCCGGTTACAAACAATCTTGTACGTCCTTTGCTCTATGCTGCATATACCGATCTGGAGCATTATGCGCTAGAGCACCGTATTATTTACCGGGTGGATGCCAGCAATCTGAGCCGTGATTATACGCGCAATAAAATAAGGCAGCTGGCATTGCCTGTGCTTAATGATGTTTTTGGTAACCATGCAGAGGCTGACCTGGAACATATGACCCATCGTTACAAAGCCTATTTCGATTACCTGCAACAGTGTGCCTTGCAACTTTTGAAAAATGGAACTCATGGCCTCGAAATAAACATTGACACTCTAAAACAAACCCATGGGAACACCGCATTACTTTATGAAGCGATCAAAGGCATGGGATTCAACTGGGCTCAATGCGCCGATATCTGTGCCGATTTAAACCGGGAATCAGGAAGCGTTTATGAAAATAATAACCATAGCTGGAAATTGTTTTTTGCCGGGCGGGTATTACAATTGGTGCCCTCTATAAAAATCCCTGAAATTGAATTAAAGCCTGATGAAAATAAGATCCAGGAAATTTTATTGATCCCTGAGAAAATGATCAATATCAAGGTGATCAATAAAAATGAGCTACAAGAATTCACATCCGGGTTCATGTTTTTTGATTATCGTTTTTTTGAAAATAGAAAATTAACGATCCGTTCGTGGATTTTGGGCGATGTATTCAGCCCCCTCGGGATGAAAGGAAATAAAAAGGTCAACGATTTTCTGAAAGATATAAAATTATCGCCTGCCGAAAAGCATTACCAGCTGGTGCTTTGCATAGATGAAAAAATCGCAGGATTAATTGGAAGAAGAATTGATGATGCTTATAAAATTACAGAGCATACAAAAAGGGTGCTCGTGATCGGATAAATCCTATCCGGGGAGGCAAATAATTATTACAAGCTACCGGTCCTGCCACCGTCGACAGGGATATTGATTCCATTGATATAGGCTGCATAATCGCTGGCCAGGAAGGCGGCCAGGTAGGCGGGCTCTTCGGGTTGGGCAAAGCGACCGGCAGGAATTTCATAAAGCATTTCATTACCGGCCTCGGCTTCTGAGATGCTTTTTTTTATCGCCATATTCTTTATAATAGACTGCAAACGTGTGGTATTCGTGGCTCCTGGAAGGATGTTATTTACTGTAATTCCATACTGCCCTAATTCATTTGCTAATGTTTTACTCCAATTCGCTACTGCCCCACGGATGGTATTGCTTACCCCAAGGTTTTTTAATGGGATCTTCACAGAGGTTGAAATAATATTAATGATGCGTCCCCAGCTCCTTTGCTTCATCCCCGGAACAAGGGCCTGCACTAAAATTTGATTCCCTATTAAGTGCTGCTGAAATGCCTTAAGGAATAATTCGGGTGCAGCGTCGATGGCCAGGCCTGCTGCCGGACCGCCGGTATTATTAACCAGGATATCAATAGGGTGAAGTAAAAGAATATCAGCTACCGCTTGCTGTAATTTTTGAGAATCTTCAAAATCGGCGATGGCATAAAAATGCTTCTGTCCATGAGGCGTAGCAAGGCCTGCCACCGCATTATTCAAAGCTTCCTCATTCCTTGCCAGTAAACAAATGGTAGCGCCGCAGGAAGCCATCTGCTTTGCAATAGCATTGCCTATACCGCGGGTGCTGCCGCATACAAGTGCGGTTTTATTGGATAAATCGATATTCATTTTTTATAATTAATGGGGCCATTTATATTTGCACAACAGGGGTGAAAATAAATAAAAAAGCTTCAATACAAATTTTACTTTTGCAAAGATATCTCTAATCTCAATTTTCTGTTTCAATATGAAAAAGTTTATATTCTCATTATTCGTGCTCTGGAACCTGAGTATGTTAGCACAGCCGCAAACCATGCTTACGCTTACCCCGGAATTGTTATGGAAGCTGGGCAGGGTATCCGATCCGCAGGTTAGTCCGGATGGAAAAACTGTGCTTTATAATGTTCGTTATTATGATGTGGCCGAAAACAGGGGCCAGTCTGATATCTATAAAGTAAGCAGTGATGGTAAAACCGTTGTGAAGCTCACGAATACGCCCCTTGTGAGCGAAACCAATGCGCGCTGGACCTCAGATGGAAGGATAGGCTACCTCAGTGATGCCGGTGGAGAAGTCAACCTATATATCATGGATGGCAAAGGATTTAGTTCACGGAAGGCAACAGGAGTTCCCGCCGGCATATCAAATTTCGGCTTCAGCTTTATTAATGATATGCTTTATTATACTATTGATGTAAAGATAAATAAAACCACACAGGACCTTTATCCTGATCTTCCCAAAGCCACCGGCAAAATTATCGACGGCCTGATGTACCGTCATTGGAATGCATGGGAAGACGCTTCTTATTCCCATTTATTTATTGTGAAATTTAAGAATGCCACTACCCTGGAAGAGCCAACCGATGTGATGCAGGGGGAGCCTTACAGCACACCGTTAGAACCTTTTGGCGGAGATGAGCAAATAAGCTGGAGTCCCGACGGTACACGAATCGCATATACATGTAAAAAGCTGGAAGGGACAGCGGCGGCCACAAGCACCAATAGTGATATCTATGTTTACAATTTGTACAATCAGAAAACAGAAAATCAAAGCATAGGCAATACCGGTTACGATACCAACCCGATGTTTTCTCCCGATGGCACCCAATTGCTATGGCTGAGCATGGAAAAAAATGGCTATGAAGCAGATAAGAACAACCTGATGATCTATGATTATGGATTGCTCACCCGACAGTCTTATTCTGATAAATTTAAATACAGCATTGAAAAGGCCCAATGGAGCCCTGATGGAAAAATGATTTATTTTAATGCTGCCGCAGAAGGGGCAGTTCAATTGTTCTCCATCACGCTATTGGAAACAGGAAGCAAAATAGTTCAATTAACCGACCAGGCACAGGATGTAGCAGATTTCAATATCGGGGAGCAACCCGGAAAAAATTATATCATTATCGGGAATATCATGAGCATGAGCATGCCCAACGAATTATTTCTGATCGTTCCCAAAGGCAAAAATAAGAAGCTTACCAATGTGAATACGGATATGCTCTCTCATATAAAAATGGGGAAGGTGGAGAAGCGTGAGATCAAGGCGAAAGATGGAAAAGACATTTTGACCTGGGTGATTTATCCACCTGATTTCAACCCTAAGGCGAAAAAGAAATATCCAGCCCTGCTATATTGCCAGGGAGGGCCACAAAGCCCTGTCAGCCAGTTCTTCAGCTACCGGTGGAATTTCCAGCTGATGGCAGCCAATGGCTATATTGTGGTTGCGCCCAACAGGCGCGGGCTTCCCGGATTCGGGCAGGAATGGACTGATGAGATTGCCGGCGACTGGGGTGGCCAGGCCATGCAGGACCTGTTCAGCGCTATTGATGATGTAGCCGGGGAGAATTTTGTGAACAAGGACCGCATTGGCTGCGTGGGCGCAAGCTATGGAGGCTATAGTGTTTATTGGATGGCAGGCAACCACGAGAAGCGTTTCAAATGCTTCATCGCACATTGCGGTGTTTTTGATTTAACGAGCATGTATGGCACCACGGAAGAAATGTTTTTCGTGAACCATGATTTGAAAGGACCTTATTGGCAGAAAGAAAATGCAGATCAATTCGAAAATTTTTCACCTCATAAATTTGTGCAGAACTGGGATGCACCGATCTTAATAATCCATAACGAAAAAGATTTCAGGGTGCCTTTAGGCCAGGGTATGGAAGCCTTTACAGCTGCACAGAGCCGGGGCATCCCTTCCCGCTTTCTCTATTTCCCTGATGAAGGGCATTGGGTTACGAAGCCGCAGAATAGCATACTCTGGCAAAGGGTTTATTTTGATTGGTTGGATAAATATCTTAAATAATGAATAATGGAGAATGAAGAATGAAGAATTAATAATGAATAATGAATACCCTTACAATGTATAATGAATTGTTCTTAATTATTATATAATTATTAATTGCTTCTACGACACTTTAGGGATTTTTCATTTACGTTATTTTATTCACACCTTATTTAGTTATTGCGATGCCTTCCCCTTTTTGAATGAGCTGGCCTTTATGCATGAAGGTTTGCACATCAACACGGATATTAGGATCGTCACGGTGACATTTGTTTCCTGATCCTTTGGATTTTTTAATGATGATATTGGAAAGTGTATCGCTGCCTGAAGGCCAACTAATGATCAGGTCTGAATTATCCAAATAGCTTCCGAAATCACCATAAGCTCCACCGTCGAAGCTCTTGTCTGTGATCTCTGAATGAATGCCTTCTTCACCAAATAGCGTTCGTGAAACCAGAAATGAATCTACCTTTGCAGGATTGGAATGATTTATTCTAAAGCACCTAATAGAATGGATCTCATTTAATGTAAAACCGCTGAAATTAACCGGTATCAAAACCGCTTCTCCATACCAAAGTACCTTATCACACCGCGTGCATGAATTATAAAGGAATACTATAAAAATCAATAAAATATACTTCTTCAATTTATTAATGCATTAAGTATCGGCAGCAAAAAGTGTCAATGCAATTCCGCTGCCTTTTCCCAATCTAGATCTCCATATCTGGCATATCCCTCAATAAATCTTTCGGTGTTTTGGTGGCATCTATTCCTTTCTCAACTTTTGATGGCAGTACGAATAAGTATTCTCCGAGGGTTCGTGTGAACTCGATTGTTTGCTTTGCCTCGTCGACCGTAGGCAGGCTGGAAGCAAAATCGGAAGGGCGTTGATCGTGGGCGTAGAGGCGGACTTCATGGGCCCAGGCTTCCAGCTTTTCAGGTATCAGTCCATCGGCTACGGCCTGGTTGATGCGCGTATATATACCTCCATCCATATAGCCTTTATCCTTGAACATGGCGTCGATAGCGCTGGCACAAAGCATCACTGAGCCGGCAGGAGCAAAAGTGCTGTCGATAGCCTGCTGAAAAAAGGTCCTCACCTTATGGGGCAAGGCTTCATCGGCGGATTCTATCTCGGGATAAAACTTAACCACCATACGGCTTTGATCATTACAATATGCTGTAACCACCCCGCCGCAACGGGCACAGATATAAGCCCGCCAATATCTAAGGTTGGATGAATTGTCTTCACGAGTGCTGAATTCAGGAATCAAACCAGATAAATTCGGATTACTAATCGAACAATGGGGACATCGATTAATTTTTAAATGGTTGTCAAGATTCGGCATTATCTGTTGTTTCTGTTCTGATTTTTGATAATAAGATAGTTTTATCTGGAATGCTGACCTTACCCTACCAGGTGGACAACAAAATATTTTCTAAAAGGTTTCCGGGATCGAACGAAATTTTGGTGCAAGGTAATGTTTTTTGATACTTTGAACAAAGATAATACGGAATTATTTTCCACGTTCTTTACCTGCTATCGGGTTATTCGGAATTTGATGTGATGATGTAAATCCATTTTGATAGTTCTCCACCCCTTAAGTTCATTTCTAAAAGGAATGTAAGCGAAAGAGCCTAGGCTCGGATCATTTTGTAACCATGGACTTCAGTCCGTGGATAAAGATGCGACACCTAATTACCGTGAGCCGTAGGCTCGGTTCATACCAATTCATGGATGTCCTTTCTATCTTGTATTTTTCATAATTGAAATACAGGATAAAATGCAGCACGAAAGCCGGTATAAATAATTTTGCACTTGTCCGGATCTACCGCCATGATCGGCTGTAGATTCAGTTATTGTATTAACAGAATTGCATACATTTGTATTGTTCTTTTCAAATTCACAGCTTAATTAATCTTTTTAAAAAATGTTTAAAATAAAATCTTTTAACTCGGGAAATTTGAAGATGCTCCTCCCCTGTTTAATTTTTTTCTGCATTTCCATCTCCACTCAGGCACAAAAATATTCCAAGGTAAAAATAAGCCTGGAGAACAAAACTGTTCCCGAGTTAATATTGATGGGCATTGACATTGATCATGGGGTATTGGATAAGAACAGCTATACTGCTGAGCTTTCGGGCGAGGATATAGATATATTAAATGTCAATCATATTAAATATGAAATCATTATTGATGATGTGGTCAACTATTTTTTAGAACAGAATAAAAACCCATCTCCATTAAATTCAGCTCCTAATGCCGGCGGCTGCGCTCCTGATGTGCCCGGCTTAGCCA
>JBBRJE010000156.1:0-7114 GCA_038219845.1 Bacteroidia bacterium | reverse complement strand
TACGATAGGCTTGGGCATATTGCGCATCGCACGGATGATAGGGTTGTAGCGTAAAGTGAGTGATTCAATGAATGAGCGTTTTTCCGCACCTGAAATCGCTTTCAGATCCTGCCCGCTACAGAAGGCTTTGCCTGCACCGGTGAGCACGAGCACTTTTACTGCTGCATCACGTTCCATCTGCTTCAACGCTTCCTGTAGCTCGAAGCTCTGCGTATTGTCGAATGCATTGAATACATCAGGACGATTTAGTGTGATGGTTCCAATTTTATTCTCTACCCCGACGAGCAGTGTGGTATAAACTTTCTCTTCTTTCTTTGCCATTTATGATTTATGATATTTGAGCTATTCTTCTAATGCATTAAGCTGCGCGGTAATCTCACTGAAATCGATCAGGCCGGTTTCATCTTCCCCGTGCGAATAAAAAGGCAATGCGAAAATATTCCGCGCTGCATCCAGGATCTGTTCATCCGCCAAAAGGTAATTGCCAGGCGGCCTGGAGACAGTAAGGATTTTTTTAAACGGGATGGATCCTATATCCGTCTCGCTATAATCACCATACATTAAAACCATTTCCAGGTTAAGCTCCATAGCGATAGCATTAATTTCATCAGCAGGCCTGGAATAAAATTCACCGATAAATTTAACGCCGCTTAACCATCCCATAATTTCTTTAGCTTTCTCCACGGTAATATATTTCTCCTGTGCCGGATCAAAGCAAAACCCAATATAATCGAGCATCATGGCAGCGGCATAACGAGCTGTGGTAAGGTTATTAACGGATAAAAAAGCAATCGGATGTTTGTACATATCTTCGCAGCGAAAATAATACTTTTTACTGCAAAGAACCGATCTATTGCGGCATACGTCAGATGATTGTTACCAAGCTCCGGGAATTTAACGGCCATAAGGATTCTATTTATACTGCATGTATAAATTATCCCCGGCAACATTTTTATACTGCGGGCGGCGATGGCATCGTAGCCTCCTGGATTTGCGAGGGAGCTGGCGATGGCGAGATGCAGGTGCGCGTAGGTAGTGCCATTTACAGCATTTGCCTGTTTCAAAATAAGCTTCTTCTGGGCAGCAGCAAAGGCAATTTCTATAGTATCGGCCTCGAATCGAAGAAGGAAGAAAGAAATATCGAGGCACACCGGGAAGGGATTTTCGATATCGTTCATGATGGGCCGGGCAAAAGGATATATACCTGTGGCTTCGATGGGGTTTTGAATATATGGTCGGAAGAATTTGAATTATTGAAAAGCACCAAACTATCTGATAAGAGCTTACGTAATATATGTTTATTACCGGGAGCCATTGCTATTGCCTCCTCCGATTTTAATATTTATATTTTGGATAAAGATAATTATACGCTTAACACAAAGCTTGAAAGTCACCAAAACTCTGTCTTCGCCCTGGCGTATAACCCTTTGAAACAGGAGCTCCTGAGCGGTGGCCGCGATTGCTACCTTAAAATATGGGATGCACAAAGCTTTCAGATGAAGAAGGAATATGTGGCTGCGACCCTGCATATTAATCATATCAGCTTTAACCCGGGTTTTAGCCTTTACGCGGTATCGAGCATGGATAAAACAATAAAGATTTTTGATGCCGCCTCCCATCAACCCCTTAAATTTATTGATAAGGAAAAATATGAAGGGCATTCATTTTCTGTGAATAAAACCTTATGGTTAAATGACAATACGCTGATCAGCGTGGGCGATGATAAGAAAGCAATATCCTGGTCTTTAGATTTATCTTGAGTGTTTCCTTATCTTTGAAAACGATCTGAATTAAAAAAGAATTTGAGAAGAATATTATTTTTTATCTTTATTACCCTTTCCATTGAGCAGTATGCACAGCAGGTCATCAGCGGTAAAGTAACAGATGCCGCAACAGGGGAAGGCATAGGTTATGCGGCAATCTTCGTTAAAGGACAGAATATAGGTGTCACCGCCGATTTCGACGGGGCCTATAAGCTCACTGTTACAAAGCATGTAGATTCGTTATGGTGCAGCTACCTCGGCTATATTACCAAAGCCAAGGCGGTGAGCGACTTGCCCATACAGATCATGAATTTCACTTTGGAGTCGAATGATTTTGCGATCGGCGAAGTAGAGATTCGGCCTAAGGAAAATCCGGCCATAACTTTAATAAAGCTGGCCAATAAAAACCAGCGCAAATACAATCCCGATAATATCGATGCGTATAAATACGAGAGCTTCAGCAAGCTCGATCTCTCCATCGACCACCTTGATCCACGCATCCAGAAGATGCCCTGGTTCAAAAATATCAAGCCCTTGTTCGACAGCATCAATGGCATCCGAAGCGATGAAGGCAAGCCCCTGCTCCCCGTGTTTATTTCAGAAACCGTATCTGATTATTATTTTCAGTCGCCACCCAAAAAGCACCACGAAGACATTAAGGCCACCAAGGTGGTTGGCGTAGGGGTAACAGATGGCACCACCACGGTGCAGGTATTAGGCGCCACTTTACAGCAGTATAATTTTTATGATAGCTGGATCGTGGTGATGAAAAAAGCTTTCATTTCACCGATCGGTGATGGCTGTCTTTTCTACTATAAATATAAAATACGTGATACGGTAACGATAGAGAACAAGACCTGCTATAAGATCGAGCTCACCCCGAAACGCAAGCAGGACCTTGCTTTCACTGGTAATGTATGGATCTCCGACACATCCTATGCCATCATGCGTATCAGTGTCACCATTGCCAAGGACGCCAACCTGAATTTCATTAACCAGGTGAAAATATCGCAGGAGATGTCGGAAGTGGCGCCCGGAATATACCTGCCGAAAAATACCAGGGTGCTTATCGACCTCGCCGAGCTGGTGAAGAATACGCCCAGCTTCCTTGCGAAATTCACCATATCCAATAAAGATTTTGAGATCCATAAAAAACAACCCTCGTCCTTATTTGAGCATTTGGTGGATGTGAAGAAAGATGCCATCACCGAAGCGCGGGATACAGCTTACTGGCAGCAGCACCGCCACGAAGCCCTTGACAGCACGGAGCTGCGGGCTTATAATATGGTCGACTCCCTGCGAAATATTAAATCAATACGGAATGCCACGACCCTATCCAAACTTCTGGGCACAGGCTATCAGCCGGTGGGCATGATAGATATTGGTCCTTACTATTACCTGGTCAATAGAAATTATGTGCAGGGCTGGCGCGTGAGCCTCGGTGCACGCACGAATTATAAATTCAGCCATGTCACTACCTTCAAGAGCTATATAGCTTATGGATTTAAAGACCAGCAGATACGTTATAGCTTCCTGGAGGATTTTGTTTTGTCGCGTAAGAAATGGACCAATTGCGGATACCAGCGCAGGGTAGACCTCGACCAAGCGGGGATCAGCGATGGAAGCTCAGAATTTAACAGCGCGGCATTTGCACTCACCTCCATATTCTCTAATCTAAGCCGGATCAATTTGAGCGAAGAAAATAAAATATATTTCCTGCGTCAGGTGCAAAAAGACTGGATAGTTAAATTGAACGGAAGTCAGAAGAAATATACGCCGTATTTCCCTTTTAGTTATATCACAGAAGATGGAAATATCGACAGCACCTTTACAAACACCACAGCGAATATCGAATTGCGCTTTGCACATAATGAGCGTGTATTGGTTGATGATAATACAAGATATTTACTGGGCACCGAGCGTTCACCGGTGATCACCTTTGGCTATACCCGGTCGTTGAAAGGCTTGCTGGGAGGCAGCTTCGGCTATGATAAATTTTACCTTAATATAAGGCAATCGGTGAAGACAGGCATACTGGGCCATGCTTTTTATTATATTAAAGCTGCGAAATATTATGGAACCGTTCCTTTTCCTTCCCTTGATGTGCATCCCGGCAATGAAACATTTTATTTCTCCACCACCTCCTTCAATCTCATGAACTATTATGAATTTGTAAGCGATCAGTTTGTAAGCGCGTTTTATGAGCAGTATATGGAAGGCCTAATTACCAACAGGATTCCCGTATTCCGCCGCTTACACTGGCGTACCCTGGCCACCATAAAAGGTGTATATGGCAATATGAGCGATAAGAATAAAGCCATCATACCCTTATCCAAGCAAGCATTCCGCACACTGGAGAAATTACCTTATATTGAGCTGAGCTATGGGTTTGAGAATATTTTTAAATATTTCCGGGTGGATATAGTGCATCGTTTGACTTACCGGAATATGGGCCAGTTGAATAACGGCGACGTGGTAACGCCAAAACGCTGGGGTGTGCTGGTCTCAGCCCAGTTTAACTTATAATCAATGCCATTCAAAGCAGCTCCTGCCTTCCAAAAAAAATAAATCCAAGATGCCAGGTGAATTAAATCAAATAAAGAAACCGATAGCACACGAGCTGGCCTTATTTGAAGATAAATTTAAGGCATCTCTCAAAAGCGAGGTGGCTTTGCTCGACACTATTATGAGCTATGTGGTGAAGCGCAAAGGCAAGGAGATGCGACCGATCCTGGTGTTCCTCAGCGCCCGGATCTGGGGGGAGATCAATGAGGCTACGTACCGCGGCGCCAGCCTGGTGGAGCTCCTGCATACCGCCACCCTGGTGCATGATGATGTGGTGGATGACTCATTGGAACGCAGGGGGTTTTTCAGCATCAATGCTTTATGGAAAAATAAGATCGCCGTGCTTATTGGCGATTACCTGCTAAGCAAAGGCTTGTTGCTGAGTATGGACAATGATGAATTTTTTCTTCTAAAAATACTGAGTGATGCCGTTCGTCGTATGAGTGAGGGCGAATTGCTTCAGATAGAACGCACGCGCAAGCTCAATATCACGGAAAAAGATTATTACGAGATCATCGGTAACAAGACCGCTTCTCTCATTGCAGCCTGCTGTGCCATTGGTACAGCAACGATCTCAGAGGATAAAGACAAGGTGGAAACGATGAAGCAATTCGGCGAGACCATCGGCCTGGCTTTCCAAATGAAAGATGATCTTTTTGATTTCGGCACCGAAGACATCGGCAAGCCTACAGGCATCGATATCAAAGAAAAGAAGATGACACTGCCGCTGATTTACAGCATCAATAATTGCAGCAGCGCCGAGCGAAGGCGTATCATCAATATCATCAAAAGCAAAACCAAGGACCGTAAAAAAGTGGATGAAGTGATTCGTTTTGTTCATGAGAAAGGAGGCATTAATTTCACCATTCAGAAGATGCATGAATACCGGGATAAGGCAATGGATATTTTGCAAACCCTCCCCCAGAATGAAGCTACAAATTCATTGAAGATGCTGGTGAATTATGTGGTGGAAAGGAAGAAATAGGACGTCCAAAAAAACGTCTTATCTTCATAATTATCATATTCCTGTGTATAATTACAACAAAGGAATCCATCAATTCATTTTATTTTCGTAATTGTCAATTATCCATTATCAATTATCCATTAATCCCTATGTCAGCATTACAACAATTACAAGATATAAACCTTCGTGTTACCGCCTTACTAAAGAAGCAGGAGCAGTTAAAGAGCCAGGCCGGAAACTGGGAGCAGCTTTATAAGGAAGCCACCGATATACAAAAAAAGCTTCTCAGCCAGGGTACGGAAAATGCAAAGCTGAATGAAAGCCTCTCTGCTGAAATTTCAAAATTAAAAACAGGCGCCGGCGAATGGGAGCAAAAATATAAAGCGCTTCAGGAAAAGCATGGCCTTGTCGCTTCCGAATTTGAGAAAGCCAAAACACAGATCAGTAATGCGCAGCATGAATTGCAGGCTATGCGCCTAAAAGAAGAGCAGCAGCTGAGCCTGCATTTCGGGGTGGAAAAAGAACAGGAGCAGCTCAAGGCCATCACAGAAGATTTGAAAGAGCAGCTCCATGCCTCACAGAGGCTGAACGCTGAATTGCAGGCAGGGCTGCAGGATGCGAAGATCACCCTGGTAGAGGAACAGGCTCAGGCGAATGCCGTTTCTCAAATTAAAACCAGGCTGGAGAAAGAGTTAGAAGCCACGAAAGAAAAATTCCAGGCCGAATTCTCAGAGCTCCATAGCCGCAGCTCCCATATCGAAAATCAAAATGAGAAGCACCTGATTGAAGCCAGGAAATTGCAGGACACGATCGCTGAATTAACACAATTCAAAGTGGAGGGAAGTCATACGATCGCTGCCCTTCATACCGGCATTGAAGAGCTGCAGTCGAAATTAAATATCGAACCCGATACGGAGCTCGCTTATCTAAGAACCACGGTGGCACAGCTTCATGCGCAAATCGCCAATATTAAATTTGAGCAGGAGCTGAAGAAAAAAACCATGGCGCTGCCCGATGCCAACCAGGCTTCAAAGACCCACGAAGCCGTGAACCAGCAGCCCGCCAGCAATGAGGGCCAGGTGCATTTCCTTTATGCGGAGCTGCAGGCCAGCCAGGCTAAGAACGCCGCCCTCGAGCAACAGCTGAACACTTATATTGAGAGGTTATCCGGTAAGCATGATAACAATGCCGGCGAAACGGATGAATTAAAAAATTTACAGGAACAAAATAAAATCAGTAAACTTGCACAAGCGATAGAAGGGAATACGGTAGCTTCAAATATTGAGTTAAAGCAAAAGTTAAATGAAATGATCAAAGAAGTGGATCGTTGCATCGCTAAACTAAGCAGCTAAAATAAAATTTGGTTTTTAAAGACATCGTGGCAACAATAAAAGTATCAATAGCAGGAAAAGAATTTCCGCTTACTGTTGACGAGAGCGCGCAACAGGAGGTACATCATGCCGCCGAGACCATCAACCAAAAAATACAACAACACCAGCAGGATTTCAAAGTAGATTTAAAAGATGCCCTAGCCATGTGCGCCCTGGAGTTTGCCACCTTAAACAGCCAGCTGCAGAAGCAGGCGAGAGAATGGCAGCAGGCCAGCACAGCAATTGAGGCACTTCATTTTACCCTGCAAAACGCTGAATCATTATAGCTGATTAGTTTACACCTCCCTTCCCGCGTAGTTTTTAAAATTTAATTTTATACCTTTTTCTTTAAAGAGGAAAAACATTTATGGATGATTTAATATTATATGCCTTGCTGGCATTTTTAGTGGGTGGCATACTGGCCACTATCATTACCGTTATTATCAATAGCT
>JBBRJE010000155.1:0-7121 GCA_038219845.1 Bacteroidia bacterium | reverse complement strand
AAAGAAATGCATTTTAACACTGAGAACACAGAGATTAATACAAGCAGAGGGCGCAGAGGAAACAATTATAGATTTAGACACCTGCATTTCTCTGAGCCCTTCCCGCCCGAAATGGCGGATGTATTTTTAACTCCGTGTCCTCTGTGTTAAAACCAACCGCGTAGCGGTCCTAATCCTAACTAAACGACATTGTTATTTAATTTATTAATTTCCGTAAAAATGAAAAATCGATTTATAATTTCTGCAATGGTTTTGACAATTGCTTTCTCTGCCTGCAATAATTCATCTACAAAAAACGAGAAAAGCAATGGGACTGATGCTTCTAAAAAACAGGATGTGAATGCTGCCCAGATTTATAATATGGATACCGCAACTTTGAAATCCGGAGACTCATTTTATCAATGTTCGATGGATTTGGAAGTGATTTCGAATAAGCCCGGATCATGTCCGAAATGCAATATGGCTCTGGAAAAAGTAGTAAAGAAATAAAGCGATAAGGCTATAAACTTTTTAAAGAACCCTTTATTTGGGGCTTTTCCTGGCTTGTTTTTTACCTTTGGGCGCCGGCTTATTCCCTTGAGACGGGAGGGAAAAGATTCAGATTTTGCCTAAGATTTCCGGATGTAAAATTGGCTAGCCTGCTTTTGATTCAGGCATGAAAATAATAAGCAAAATGATTTGCCCGAGAATATGAGGTTCGTATATTTGCCACACTAAACCTCAAATCAATTTAATTCCATGAAAGTTACAATCGTAGGTGCCGGTGCCGTAGGCGCTACCTGTGCAGATAATATTACCCGCCGGGGAATGACCCATGAGTTGGTTTTGCTTGATATTAAGGAAGGCCTGGCAGAAGGTAAAGCACTTGATATATATCAGACGGCTTCATTACTCGGATTCGATACCAGAATCTCTGGAAGCACTAATGATTACAGTAAAACTGCTGGCAGCGATATTGTGGTTATTACTTCCGGCATTCCCCGCAAACCGGGAATGACAAGGGAGGAGCTCATAGGAACCAATGCAAATATCGTTAAAGGGGTGACGGAAAATATCCTCAAACACTCTCCTGATGCCATCATTATTATTGTTAGCAATCCGATGGATACCATGACTTACCTCTCATTAAAATCATCGGGCTTATCCAAAAACAAGATCATCGGTATGGGTGGGATTCTTGATAGTGCAAGGTTCAAAACTTATCTCGCCTTTGCCTTGGATTGTTCCCCTTCCGACTTACATGGGACAGTGATTGGCGGACATGGGGATACAACCATGATTCCTCTTACCCGGCTGGCCACAATAAACAGCAACCCCGTTAGCAATATCCTGGATGCCGGTCGCCTTAAGCAGGTGGCCTCCGATACGATGGTAGGCGGCGCTACATTAACCAAGCTTCTTGGAACTTCTGCCTGGTATGCTCCAGGCGCGGCGGTGGCTGCATTGGTGGAAAGCATTATCAAAGATCAAAAGAAAATATTCCCTTGTTGCGTAGCCCTGGATGGCGAATATGGACAATCTGATATATGCCTGGGCGTGCCCGTGGTGATTGGAAAAAATGGATGGGAAAAAATAGTTGATTATAAGCTGGATGCCGCAGAACAGGCCGAATTCGACAAGAGCGCGGCGGCAGTGCGCAGCATGAATGCGGTGCTGGACACCTTATAATATCGCGTAGAAAAAATATTATAAATGCTGTCACTTTTAAGGGCGGCATTTTTTTTAAATTACATTGACAAGATGCGAACCGTACTCAAATTAAAATTTCAAAACAAAGATAATGGCGCCCATATCTTCACTTCTATTAAAATATTTAAGAAAACTTTTATTGCATTGATCGATACCGGCGCTACTTCCACCGCATTCGATGTGGATTTTGCAAAAGAACACCTTGGAGATG
The DNA here is from genome assembly GCA_038219845.1 of Bacteroidia bacterium. Taxonomy (GTDB): domain Bacteria; phylum Bacteroidota; class Bacteroidia; order UKL13-3; family UKL13-3; genus CAINMV01. Next base: position 5,221 of record JBBRJE010000155.1, on the reverse strand, counting down.
AACATGTTCAGCTGCTGGAAAACAAAGCCGGGGGTCTTGGAAATTCAGATATGCTGATGTTTGCTGCTGAGCTTAAATTCAGCCTTGGGGCCATGAAATATGATCAGACGGTGGCATTGATTGATTTCTCACATATACACCAGCTTTATGAACTGCATGGACTGAAAAAGTTTCATTTTATTATTGGAAACGATATTTTAATGCATTCAAAAGCAATCATCAACTATAAAGCAAAAACAATGAGCATCGAAGTGGACAAGGTGAAATCTAAAAAATAATTCATGGCTTCAAAACATGATGCTATTGCCGCCTTTCGAATTCCACATTTCAGGAGATATTCTGTAGCCCGCTTTTTACTTAATGCATCCATCCAAATTCAAACGGTTACTGTAGGATGGCAAATTTACCAGATCACTAAGGACCCACTATCCTTAGGTGTAGCAGGCCTTGCAGAAGCCATACCTTATATCCTTATCGCCCTTTATGGCGGACACCTCGCTGATTTATTAAACCGTAAAAAAATAATCACTACAGTATGTTTCTGCCTTGCCATAAGCTCTTCCATATTCTTCCTTATCTCCAAGGATACCTTTGGCGTATTGAGCTCTTTTGGAGTTTACCCGATTTACCTTATAATTTTTATTACCGGCTTGTTGCGTGGATTGATATGGCCCGCCATGTTTGGGTTTTGGCCCACACTGGTAAAGGATAAAACCATTATAAGAAATGCGGTGACATGGAACAGCACTTTATGGCAATTATCGGCTTCCATCGGGCCGGCTATTGGCGGATTATTATTGCAGCCGCTTGGCGTGAGCAATGTTTTTTTGATCGATGCCTCTTTATTGTTCTGTTCCTTTTTATATTATAAAACTATACCTTATTCTCATATCCCCGTTCCCATAGCCGGTGATATGGGGCTTTGGAATAAGATTAGCCAGGGCATACAATATGTTTTCAAGAATGAGATCATCATTGGGTCTATCTCTCTCGATCTATTCGCGGTTTTTTTTGGAGGAGCGGTGGCTTTACTTCCTGCTATTTGTATCGATGTGCTGCATGTTGGCTCCTTCGAATTTGGTTTACTTAAAGCGGCAACAGGTGTAGGAACTATGCTCACCACGCTAACCCTGGCATTTATCCCTTTACAAAAAAATGCAGGCAAGGTATTACTATGGGCAGTGGGTGGCTTCGCCCTATGTATCATCGGTTTTGGGTTCAGCAGTGTATTCTGGATTTCTTTTGCGTTGCTATTGCTGAGTGGGGCTTTCGATGGAATTAGTGTAGTGATACGCGGAAGCATTATGCAAATATATACTCCGGAAAATATGAAAGGCAGAGTCTCAGCAGTCAATAATATCTTCATTGGTAGCAGCAATGAATTGGGTGCATTTGAGAGCGGCCTTATGGCCAAATGGCTGGGAATAGGGCCGAGCATCATTTTTGGAGGACTCGTATCCTTTGGAATTGTTGTTTTCACTGCGGTCAAAGCGAAGAAGTTACGTGAACTTAATTTATAAATTACGCCGATTGTTTTTGTTGATTCTTAATTGTTATGGGCCTTAATTAAATTTACAAAATGTTTATGGAAAATTATTATACGATTACCGCGCGACTGAACCTTGATGATGTGAAGCAAATCCTTGCACAGAATTTACGTATTGAATTGTCGCAGGAATCGAAAGATGCCATTGTGAAGGCGAAAAATTACCTCGAGAGGAAATTAAAAGAAACCGGCAAAGTTTATTATGGAATCAATACCGGCTTCGGTTCGTTTTGCAATACGGTAATCGACGCATCGCAACTTGAGCAGCTACAGGAAAATTTAGTTAAAAGCCATGCCTGTGGCACAGGGGAGGAGGTGCCGGATGAAATTGTAAAACTTATGCTATTGCTCAAAGTGCAATCGTTGAGCTATGGTTATAGTGGTGTACAGTTAGAAACGGTATGGCGACTGGCCGATCTGTTCAATCTGAATATTCTGCCTGTAATTTACCAGCAGGGCAGCCTTGGGGCCAGCGGCGACCTTGCTCCTCTGGCCCATTTATCATTGCCCATATTGGGTCTTGGTGAGGTAAAAGTAGAAGGTAAAAAATACCTGATGTCGGAGATATGGAATGGCCTGCGGCTGAAGCCTATGAAATTACAGGCGAAGGAGGGTCTGGCACTTCTGAATGGCACACAGTTTATGAGCGCTTACGGATTATGGTGCCTCCTCAAAGCACAGAAGATCATGGCCTGGGCTGACGCTATCGCCGCTTTGAGCGCCGATGCATATCTGTGCAGGGAAGAGCCATTCTGGGAACATACCCATCAAATTCGTCCTCATGAAGGCCAGATTGCAGTAGCAAAAAACATGATGAGATTGCTCGATGGAAGCAAATTAATGAAACAAAGCAAAATTCAGGTGCAGGACGCCTATAGCTTTCGATGCATTCCACAGGTGCATGGCGCCACGCGTGATGTAGTGAACCAGGTGCAACGCACATTTGAAATCGAGATTAATTCGGTGACGGATAATCCAAATTTATTTCCTGACGATGATCTGGTTATTAGTGGCGGTAATTTTCATGGACAAATTCTGGCCATGCAGCTTGATTTCCTCGCTATCGCAATGAGTGAGCTGGCAAGCATCAGCGAACGCCGGATTTATAAATTGATTGGAGGAGAAAAAGAGCTTCCGGCTTATCTTACAACTAATGGAGGTTTGAATTCCGGATTTATGATCGCTCAATATACTGCGGCAGGGATTGTATCACAAAATAAGCAGTATTGCACCCCGGCGAGTGTGGATAGCATCATCAGCAGCAATGGCCAGGAAGATCATGTGAGCATGGGGGCCAATGCCGCAACGAAATGTTATAAGGTGGTTCAGAATGTATTGCAAGTGCTGGCCATCGAATTGGCCTGTACTGCGCAGGCTATGGATTTCAGAGGCGTGGAGAATACTTCCCCTTTGCTTCAGAAATTGCATTCCCAATTCAGGCAGAAAGTGCCTTTGGTTAAGGATGATAGGGTGATGTTTGACCTTTTGCGTGATGCAAAGGAGTTTTTGATTTCAAATGACGCAGTTTAAAACATCACCGAATAAATTAAAATCTAAATTCCTTTGAATAAAGAAGGCCAACTTCCTGGTATTCTATTGGCCGGCGAAGACCAATAAAATTCCAGGCAGTACCAGATGCCGCTACCTAATCATATTTTCAAAATTTTCCATAACTTTAAACATTCCCGTATCTTTGTCTGAAATTATAATCAGATGAAATTAGAAGAAGCAAAAGAGAAATTTGTAAATGCCTGGGGCACCTTGGGAAGCAACTGGGGCATCAACCGAACTATGGCCCAGGTGCATGCCTTATTATTGGTGAGCAGCAACCCAATGAGCGCTGAGGATATTATGGCGGAGCTTAACATAAGCCGTGGTAATGCGAATATGACTGTGCGCGAATTAATCAATTGGGGCTTGGTATTTAAAGTGAACCAGAAAGGCGAGAGAAAAGAGTTCTTTGAAGCAGAAAAAGATATTTACAAAGTAGCCAAGCGCATCCTTATAGAACGGAAGAAAAGAGAGCTGGACCCGATATTCAAAGTATTATCGGAAGTGAAAACTATCGATGAAAATAAAAAAGACCCTGAAGTTAAAGCATTCACCGACCGCATAAGCGAAATAAATGGTCTGGTAAATAAGGCGGACAGCTTCGCCAATCTGATTATTAAATCTGATGAACATTGGTTTATGAATAGCCTCCTTAAATTAATGAAGTAATTGATCTACCCACGAATTCTTCTTATCGGGAAGATAATACCGGTGCACTGATAATTTCAAAGCTTTAACACTAAATCAAATTCAGACATCCTTACCCATACCAATAAAATCAAGGCATAGAGAAAAAAGTTTCGTAGAATAAAAATGCATGTTATTTTTGAGCATGCAACTACGTCTACCTCTATTCCCATTTGAATGCAAAATGGTCTCCTCTACTGTAGGTGTTTACGAAAAGGATGGCCTCGTTCAATACATTGTAAATGGCTTACCGGTATTTAGCCACGGCAAGGAAGACCTACAGGGTTTTCGTTTCATAACCAGCAATCTTATAAATCAGGGGCTGTGTAAAAACACAGAAATAGAGCGATGTTTTAGTGTTTCGTCAGACTCTGTAGCTCGACACCTGCTTAAGTATCGTAAAGAAGGTGAACAGGCTTTCTTTGCACCTGAAACACGTCATGGTCATAGCCATAAAATAAGAGGTGCGGTACAGGAACGAATTCAAAAGAAATTAGACAAGGGCCAAAGTGTAAATAGTATAGCCAAAGAAGAAAAGATTACGGAAGGTGCAATCCGGTATTCAATTACCCAAGGCCATTTAAAAAAAAAGGTAGTGTAATCCAAGATGAATCATTGGAATCAAGTGGGCTTCAGGAGCGCAATGAAGCGGACCGGAGCAGTGAGTTAGGCATTGCCACCACACGTTTTGAAGATCGGACACTTGCTGCCACAGGGCTGATTGGAGAAGCAAAGCCTGTTTTTTCTTCGCAAATGGAATTATGTCAGGGTGATATTTTGTTTGCTTTTCCCGCCTTGTTAAGCCAGGGTTTATTGGAGTATAAAAAAGTGTATGAGCCATTGCCAAATGGATATTATGGATTTGATTCTATTGTTCTGACTTTTGCCATTATGGCTTTATGCAGGATTAAAAATCCGGAGCAATTAAAGCAGTGTAAAACCGGAGAACTGGGCCGCATCATTGGTTTGGATCGCTTACCCGAAGCAAGAAGCTTACGCAATAAACTTCATCAAATTGTTTCACAACATAAGGCGGAAAAACTCAATACACATTTATTAAACAAGTGGCTCGATAAAGAAGAGTGCATTTATTTTTATGTAGATGGGCATGTGCGTATTTATTACGGTGATCAGGCGCAGCTAACCAATAAATATGTATCCAGACAAAAGCTTTGCCTTTCTGCTACTACAGAATACTGGGTGAATGATTCTACCGGCATGCCCTATCTGGTGGTTACCGGAGAACTGCACGAAAAATTGCAGGATGTAATTGAAACGCAAATCGTCCCTGTTATTCTCTCCACTGATTTTATAGAAAAAAGAAAACAGAATAATGAACAAGTGCTGTTTACTTTAATTTTTGATCGGGAAGCGTATGAGCCGGATTTTTTTTATCGCTTGTGGAAAGAGTATAAAATTGCAATCATTACTTATCGT
>JBBRJE010000154.1:0-7159 GCA_038219845.1 Bacteroidia bacterium | reverse complement strand
TGTAAGTTATGAAGTAGATGGTAAGACTATTACTAAGAATGAAAAATTTACGTATTCCGAAGACTTAAAAGAATATGCAATCAAATCTGGTGATTGGGCGAAGACATTATGATTTGATTTCTCTAAAAGAAAAATTTTAGTCTGAAATATTAAACCTATTGCATCCAGGATCGAAGAAATAAAAGTTTCCTGTTACATTACCTCTTTTACTATATTTTGAAAATTAATCCTCAATGAAATTTACTTCTAACTATTAAATAATGTAGTATTTTTTTTAGTTTAATTTACTTTATTTTCGCTCCATGAATATCACTGTAATTGGATCGGGAACCATGGGTAATGGCATTGCACACGTATTTGCTCAAAATAATTTTAAGGTTAAGGTAGTCGATATAAAAACCGATGCGCTGGAAAAAGCCAAATCAACCATCATCAAAAACCTGGACCGTCAGCTTTTCAAAGGCAGCATTGATGACGTTTCTAAAGCCAATACCCTGAATAACCTGAGCTTTATCGATAATTTATCGGAAGGCGCCAGTGATGCCGACCTGGTAATTGAAGCTGCTACAGAGAACGTAAATATAAAGCTTGAAATTTTTAAAAACCTGGATAAAATATGCAAGCCGGAATGTATATTAGCTAGTAATACCTCCTCCATTCCCATCACGAAAATAGGGTCGGTTACCGGCCGCCCCGATAAAGTAATCGGAATGCATTTCATGAATCCTGTACCTGTGATGAAGCTTGTGGAGATCATTAAAGGATTTAAAACGAGCGAAGAAGTGTCGGATAAGATTGTGGCCTTAGCCAAACAAATCGGTAAGGTGCCCGCAGTAGCGCTGGATATGCCGGGCTTTATTTCTAACCGTATCCTGCTCCCGATGATCAATGAAGCCATAGAGACTTTATTTCAAGGCATAGGAGGCGTGGAAGAAATTGATACCGTGATGAAGCTGGGTATGGCGCATCCTATGGGTCCCTTGCAATTGGCCGACTTTATTGGGCTGGATGTATGCCTGGCCATTTTAAATGTATTGCATGAAGGATTTGGGAATCCCAAATACGCCCCCTGCGCCTTGCTTGTTAATATGGTAAGCAGCGGCAGCTTAGGGGTGAAAAGCGGTAGCGGGTTTTATGAATATGGCGGTGGCAGCAAAGAATTGGTTATAGCCAGCCAGTTTCGACGCAGGTAATTCAGTAAGGGTTTAATTAAGCTTATAAATATGAATGCAAAAATAAAAAGCATTATCTCAGAATCAATTGCTACAAAAGAGCACTTTTTAGCTGACGAGCAATTGATATCACAGATAGGAGCGATCGCCAATGCAATGGTACTATGCCTGAAACAGGGCAACAAAGTATTATGGTGTGGCAATGGAGGCAGTGCCGCCGATGCCCAGCACCTCGCTGCCGAGCTCTCTGGCCGCTTTTATACCGATAGGCCACCGCTGTATTCCGAGGCGCTTCATGTGAATACCTCTTTCGTTACCGCGGTAGCCAATGATTATAGCTATGATGTGATTTATAGCAGGATGCTTCAGGGTTGTGGCCGGGAAGGCGATATCATCGTTGGAATCTCCACCTCGGGCAATTCTATTAATGTGCTTAAAGCCCTTGAGGTAGCCCGGGAGAAAAAAATAGTAGCGGTAGGATTCACCGGGAGCACCGGCGGGAAAATGAAAGACCTCTGTGATTATCTGATAAATATACCCAGCACAGATACACCACGAATACAGGAATGCCATATTTTAGCAGGTCATATCATCTGTCAATTGGTGGAAGAGATGATGTTTGAGATTTAGTACCTGGTAGTACAAAGTATATAGTATATAGTATATGGTATAAAGTAGGTAGTATATGGTATAAAGTAAATAGTATATGGTATAAAGTATTTAGTATATGGTATAAAGTATATAGTATAAAGTACTTAGTTCATAATATCATCCCTATATTGAATTTCCCAATTTAAACATTCCTGTATTTACTTTATACTATATACTTTATACTATATACGATATACTAAATACAAACTAATATACCCTTCCCCTCATGAAAATTGCAATCCTTACCGGGGCCGGTGTTAGCGCCGACAGCGGATTAAAAACATTTCGCGACAATGATGGCTTATGGGAGAATCATAGTGTCTATGATGTAGCAACACCGGAGGCCTGGAAGCGCAATAAGGAGCTTGTTCTTGAGTTTTATAACCAACGCCGCCTCGATGTGGCGCGGGCCTTGCCTAATGCCGGTCATCTGGCATTGGCAAAATTAGGGCAGCATTTTAAGGATACCATGATCGTCACCCAAAATATCGATGATCTGCATGAGCGTGCAGGGTCTGAAAATATTATTCATCTTCACGGACGTATCAATCAGTCACGCAGCACGCTTACCGGTGAAATTTTCGAGCTCAGTGGAACACAGCTAAACCCGGGGGATAAATGTCCGCGAGGAAGCCAGCTCCGGCCTCATATCGTATGGTTTGGAGAGCAGGTGCCCATGCTGGAAAAGGCCCTCCCCTATTTTGCGGAGGCTGATATAATTATTGTTGCAGGTACCTCTCTGGAAGTATATCCAGCCGCGGGTTTGATAAATTATGCCAGGCGCGCGGCCCGTAAATTCCTTGTCGACCCAAAAATCCCCACTTCTGTTTCGCTTAAAGATTATATGCTCTATACTGAAAAGGCAGCCACTGGATTGCCCAAATTAGTGGATTTGCTTATCGTCGAATCAGGGAAATAAACAACTGATGAGCATTTTTTTTCTTTCGCATATAAAATTTTTTATCTTTGTCACCTAATTAAACAATCATACGATGTCAAACCACGATATACAAGAAGATAGTGATGAGAAATTTGTTCCATTGAAGGATAATAATAATAATCTTTCCGGGGTGAAAATAATTTGTTCCATTGTATTGCTGGGAGTTTTGGTTTTCTGTATAACTACCGGCGTGCAATATGCCGGAGCGTATTTACAGAATGAGCAACAGATGGAATTTAAGAAAGAACACCAAAGGCATATTAAGGACAGCGATGAGAATAAGATACTGGCAACTGAAGTTACGGAAGAAGCTCAGGAAACAGAGAAGCAGGAGAGAGAAGAGGCCAATGGACCGGTGGAAGATAAAAGTGTAAAAGAAATGAAGGAGCAGGAAAGAATGGACAAGGAGAAGATGGATGCACAAAAAGCAGAGGAGCACAAAATGGAACAAAAGAAAATGGAGGATAAAAAGATGGAGCATAAATGAGAATCTGAGAGTGATTGTAAATTATAATAATCTAAAAAACCCTTTTACATTTGTAGGAGGGTTTTTACATTTATGACTAAAATCAGGAGCACCGAACGGGGCCGGGCAGGTGAAGCTTTAGCGGAGATTTACCTGCAGGAGCAGGGATTAACGATCCTTTGCCGCAATTATAGGTATAAGCGGGCCGAGATTGATATTGTGGCCACCGATGGAAACGAGCTGGTGATTGTTGAGGTTAAGATACGGCAGAATAATTTATTTGGATTCCCGGAAGAGGCTGTAACCCGCGACAAGGAACTGCTTCTTAAAAGAGCAGGCTATGCGTATAAAGAAAAAAATTTCATTGCCCTGCCTGTAAGGTTCGATATTATTGCCATCAGTATCCAGGAAAAAGAAATAAAATATTTTAAGGACGCCTTTTGATTGGAAAGCTAGATTTAAAACACGATGACCGCTAAAACAAGGATAGGAATATTAGGAATAGGCGGGGTAGGCGGCTACTTCGGTGGGATGCTTGCGCATAAATATTTCAATTCGTATTCCTTTGAAATAATATTTATTGCCAGAAACGAATCGGAGAAAATTATTAAGAAAAATGGATTAAAAATAATCAGCTCAGAAGGGGAGAAGATCGTTTTTCCTGATGAGGTCACCAGTGACCCTAGCACTGTGGGACCGCTTGATTTTTTGATCTGCTGCATTAAAAGTTATGACCTGGAGCCGGCCCTGATCTCCATGAAAAACAGCATTGGCCCATCCACGATTATTCTTCCTTTGCTCAATGGCGTCGATGCCGGTGATCGTATTCAGGCTATTTATAAAGAGGCTGAAGTATGGCAAGGTTGCGTTTATATTGTATCGCAGCTGGAGTCGCCGGCTGTGGTGAAAATTAATGGCAAGATACATTCACTCTATTTTGGTTCCGATTCGGCAAAGGCAGAGAAATTAAAGTACTGGTTAAAAATATTTTCTGATGCGAGGATAGAAGCTTTTATATCTGAGAATATTGAACTCACCACCTGGGAAAAATTCATCTTTATTTCTCCTTTTGCAAGTCTGACCACTTACCTGGATATATCCATCCGGGAAATATTCAACAATAATGATTATAAAGAAACATTAATTAAATTATTGAATGAATTATATCAAATAGCTGACGCAAGAAAGATCCCATTCCCCGAAAATATTATTGAACTTACCCTTACTAAAATGGAAAAGATACCGGAAGGCAGCATTTCTTCCATGCACCGCGACTTTAGAAAAGGCAGTAAAACAGAGATCGCTTCTCTTACCGAATATATAATCAGGCTTGGAAGGCAATACAGGGTCGCTACTCCAACGTATACAAGGGTCTTCAATGGTTTATTGGCCAATATTACAAATAAAAAAAGTACGGATTTTTTATCACCAAGCAATCCCATATGAATAATAAAGAAGCATATAATGTCTGGGCCGAAAGCTATGATACAGGCCTCAATAAAACCAGGGATATGGAGGCGAAAGCCATTCGAAATGTTCTGGCCCGGATTAATTTCACTGAAGTGCTGGAAATAGGTTGTGGCAGCGGGAAAAATATTTCATGGCTTGGTAATAAAGCGTCACATCTTACAGCGGTAGATTTTTCAAGAAATATGTTGGAAAAAGCGCGTGAGAAAATTTCGAACTTACCGAATAAGGATACTTTTGTTTTTAAGCAGGCTGATATTACAAGGGCCTGGGATTTTTATTATGAGCGTGCGGATCTGGTCGCATGCAGCCTTGTGCTTGAACATATACCTCAAATGGACTTTGTTTTTCGGGAAGCGAATAAAGTGATGAAACCCGGCGGTTATTTTTATATCGGGGAATTGCACCCTTACCGCCAGTATAGAGGCAGCAAAGCAAAATTTGAAACCGTTAATGGAATTCATGAGCTGGAATGTTGCATCCATCATATCTCTGAATATTTCGAATGCGCCAAAGAAAATAATTTCAGCTGCATTCATTGTGATGAATGGTTTGATAATGACGACAGGCAATTATTGCCCAGGATCATCTCATTACTTTTCAGGAAAAATGATTAGATTTAATATTAGTAATTACAATGCAACGGTTATAAGCTACGATGTTGCCACTAATTCTTTTGTGAAGGACCTGCATGTTCATACCCAACGTTAATGCAGTTCATTTTTAGAATATAAATAATGGTGTGTTCGTAAACAAGTAACACGCACCTATTATGATGTTCCATTTGCGACAAATATTACACAAAGTAACGGGACATTATTTGAACAAACGAATATGCGTAAGAGGGTAAGTGCCACTACCTATACAGAAAATGAAGCCGGGGCGTCACTAACGAATACAGATTACGATTATGGCACATTATATACATACGATGTTCATGGCAATGTGTACACTCTTGTAAATGACTATCGCAAATTAGCCATTAGCAATGGGCTATTTACACCGCAACGATACAAGACTATACACTATAATTTTGATTTGGTAAGTGGAAAAGTTAACAGTGTGAGCTACCAGGATGGAGCGCCAGACGCTTTCTATCATCGTTATCAATATGATGCCGATAACCGTATTGATAACGTTTTAACAAGTCGCGATAAATTAATATGGAATGCAGATGCAAGGTATTATTATTATCTGCATGGCCCTTTACGCCGCACTGAAATTGGCGATAGTAAGGTACAAGGGATAGATTATGCATACACCCTTCAAGGATGGATAAAAGGAGTAAACAGTGCTACCCTACAGCCCAATCGTGATATTGGAAAGGATGGCTTTGTAGGTACTCCAGTAGCACGTGATGCCTTTGGATATACTCTCAGTTATTTTGAAGAAGATCCTTGGGCTCATAAACCGGATTACAATCCGATTAATAATGTTAAAGATAAAGATATTAATGGTTCAGCCGGTAATACGGAAGCCTTTGATGTTCGAATGACAGGCAGTGATTTAGTTGCAGCCCGCAATGATTTGTACAATGGAAATATTGGAGCTATGGTAACTGCTATCACCAAGCCTACCGACTATACCAGCCAGGCAACTGCCCAGGCGCAGACCCCTTTACCACAAGGAACAGCATATACCTATGACCAGTTAAACCGGTTACTTACCCAAAAAGCTTATACTAATATTAGTAATACCAATACTTGGCAAGCCACAGGTGCATACAATAATAATTACTATATGAAGCTTGATTATGATGCCATGGGTAATATTGAGCATTTGGACAGGTACGACCAATATGCGAATGGTGTTGCTACAAAATTTGACCAGCAAACTTACAGATACGATAATCGTGATGTAACGTATGCGAAAAAACAGTATGGTACTACCAATGTTGAACAAAAAAAGTTTAACAATCGATTATATTTGGTTAATGATGCAATGCTTTCCACGGCGAATGGGAGTGATATTGATGACCAGGGGATATTTACCCCCTCTGCTTCAGGGAATCCGCCGGTCGGAAATTATGAATATGATGAAATTGGTAATCTCATAAAAGACAAAGCTGAAGAGATTGCCGAAATAAAATGGAATGTATACGGTAAAATTGCAAGTATTAAAAGAACAGTTACAGGTGCTAAACCAAATCTTAGGTTTGAGTATGATGCCTCAGGAAATAGGGTGGCCAAACTAATTTACATTAATAACAACCTTTCTGATCCATTTGGTTCCCTGGAAAAGGCAACATATTACATGCGTGATGCGCAGGGAAATGTGATGGCTACTTATGATGAAACATTTATTAACAATGATATTAATTATAGAGAGTGTAAAGTAGACTGTGTAAACTGTTATTTAGAGTCTGCACCTTTTATCAAAGATAATTAAATATTGATTAAGAATTATACCCCAGTTTCTGATAGTTCCCGTCCAACTTTTTTCAATATTTTGAATAGATAAAAA